>DAOLCX010000322.1:0-4247 GCA_035327685.1 Pirellulaceae bacterium
ATCGCCATTGGGGGGCATGGTACCAGGCGACCGCCCGGCCCAATTTGAAATAGTGCAAAGGGTAGGGCGTTGCTCGAAATCCAACCGGTTCCACATTCGGCAGATCGGGGCGCGTTCCATAGACGACGTGCAAGTCGATATCCGGGCGCTTCGCCAATTCACGAAACACAGGGACACGGTACTTGGCCAATGACGGCTGTTGTATGACCACACGGATCACGGTCAGGTTTTCCGTCCAAATGCCAAAAGCGTCGTACGAAACCAGGCAGGTAATAATGGTTGGCAACCAGCGGCAAGCCGGTATAACAGCGAGGAAAATGCCAAGTAACCCGGCTCCGCTTCATGAGCGTATACCACACCCTGTAAGCCATGTCGGGCCAAGGTTCGCCTCAATCGACCTGCAGTATTACAGCGATAAACGGTGGGAAATACATCTTCTTCCTTGCGCCCCGATTGCGCGACCCGCAACACCCGCGCGTGCATGCGGTTCGGAATCAAACGCGCCGCCAAGGCTACATAACTCCAGGCATTCGGTGTGCGAATACAAATAACGCCACTCGGTTTCAGCACCCGCTGCACTTCGGAAAAGAACGCGTCGGGGTCGGTGACATGTTCGACGACGAAATCGGAAACGATGAAGTCCATTGAAGCGTCATCGATGGGCCAATGATCGAGTTGCTCAATCAGATGAAACTCGTCGATAAACGGATTCTCCTGCGCTGCAGGATCGACGTAGATTCCGATCACCCGCCGCTGCGGGCCCCGCAGTTCTTGCAACTGTTGGCGGTAAGGACTGGGGTCGTCTTGGCGTTTTCCACGGCCACATCCCAGGTCCAATATTGTTCCCGTGTCTGGGAGCAGCGCCTGAACGCGTTGATAGAATTGGACAGTCCCATCGATGCGGGTGAAACCGCCCCATCCATGTTCTGGAAAGACGCGTTGCACTAGAGGAGTTGTGACCATAGTTCGATCCACTAGGTTTCGTTCGCTGGAGTCAATCGGCGCCGAAAGAGCGCTGCACAACGTCGCTTGAGATGAGTGGTCATCACCT
This sequence comes from Pirellulaceae bacterium, assembly GCA_035327685.1. Classification (GTDB taxonomy): domain Bacteria; phylum Planctomycetota; class Planctomycetia; order Pirellulales; family Pirellulaceae; genus BJ22. The sequence goes on from DAOLCX010000322.1 coordinate 1,052, forward strand.
GCGCCCACACGCGCCACCAGGTTCCATAGCTCATGCGCGGCGCGTGGCTTCGCAATGCCCGCATCATTCGCAGGCCACGGCGCAGACTGCCTCCGCCGATCAACGCCCAGGCCAGCCGCAAACGGGCCAGCTTGAGTTGCCGCGCTACCGGCGGCCGATGCGGCTCGTCAATCCAATGATGCAAAGCCCGAAAATACCGTACCTGGTACAGACGTTGCTTGCGGATGGCCAGCGTCGTCCACAATCCGCCAGGATGGTAGCGATGCACTGCCAACGGTTCGCCAAATCGCTTTAACTTTCCATGCTGCGCCAACAACACGGTCAACGCCTTATCCGCCATCTTTTGGCGCTGAACCCAAGGTGGAAAACCCGCGAAAGTCTCGCGCCGATACATCAACGAGCGAATCGCCACGTTGGAACCGGGACGGACCTGAAGCACGTCGTCCAAGTCGTAGGTTCGGTCAGGTTGTTGGACAAATCGGACCGAAGAAATCTGCCCATGTTCATTGGCTGAAAGCGTGTCAGAATAACATGCAGCATAGTCGGGATGGCTGTCGAGAAAAGCGACTTGCCGGCTCAACTTGTCCCGCCGAATCCAAAAATCGTCTCCTTCCAAAGTGGCGATGTATTGCCCGTCGCAAGCAAGCATGGTGGCAGCCAGGTTGCGACCTCCTCGTCCGAGATTCCGCTCGCGCAACAACGGGCGAATGCGATCGGGGTAGCGCGCCGCGTAATCGCGGACAATTTCGCGAGTCCCGTCGGTCGAACAATCGTCACTCACTACAATCTCGTACTCATCACCAAAATCCTGATCCAGCACACTGTCCAGACACGGCCCAATAAACCGGGCATGGTTAAACGTGATGATCGCCACACTGACTTTCATCGGTTACGCCTGTGGGAACTGCACATCACACCGGCTGAGTTCGGCCCATCACCGGCCAATAATCCTTGGGCCAAACAGAGTTTGACGAAGATGATACGTGGCGGGATCAAGTGGCTGACTCTTCAGTAATTGGGTGAGTCGTTTGGAACGACCACAAGTCGTCCGGCATGCCGCAATGCCGCAGTAAACGGTGACTGTCGGCACGCAATTGCTTGCATACCCATTCATAATCGGCGCGATTCCAAATCGGTTTTTCGACAGGAGCCGACCGTTTCAACCATTGCCGCATTGAGTCTCGAAGCGAAACGGGAATCAAACTTCGTACAAAATTGAATCCTGGGATGCGGCGCCCCCAATCGAGCGCAGCGCCATCCTCTCGCTTGTCTGACGATTGGTTGTACCGGCTGTGGATGTGCGGTATCTCAAACTCGGGATCGACTCCCAGAAACGTAAACAGTCGTTTCATTTCTGTGGCTGTCTGGTCGCGAAAACGCTCCAGAAAAATGATGTGGACATGGTCGGCGCCGTAGGCATCAACATAGTCCTGGTACCGGTTCCAATAGCGGTTGTTTTCAATGGTTTCTGGACGGCGGACGGAGTCTGCAAACGAAATCCTTCGGCGATTTCGCCCCAATCGATTCTCAATCCATTGCGACTCCATCCTGGCGATCGGATCGCGAACCATGTAGACGATTTTCAATTCGGGCAACAGAGCCTTCATGCGGGGAATTGTTTGCGTCCAACGCACGACAGTATAGGTGACGCCAAACTCTCCGATGGCTTTGTGTTGCGGGCCGACCGCTTGGAAATGCGCGAGGTACCATTCCCAGCCTCGGCGATATCGCTCGTCCAAGCTGAAAAAATTCAGCTCCTTAGGAGTGGTCAAAAAGACTTCCGGATGTTGTTTCAATAGATAGTACAGCGTGGTGGTGCCGGCTTTGGCTGCGCCCACGCACAAGAAGTTGGGCATTGCCGTCACGGTTGCCACATGTTCTCCCATCGCAGGTTGTTCAGATGGCCTCGACTTCACGTCGCCGTCCCGTTAATACAGATCGCGCCAGCTCCGATCCTTGAGCGAATGCCGGCAGGCGAGTTGCCCAAGCCGCCACGAGGTAAGTGGCCGCACCGGCAACCACTTGGAATCCCAGTTTTACCCAATCATTCGGGACGAACAGCCCCACGAGATGTGCCACCAAAGCCGCCAGGATTGCCACCAACAGACTTCCTGACAGATCCTGGAACTGTTCCCAATTACTATAATTCAACAGTTGTTTGGAAACAAATCCAACGATCAGGTAACAGACCACCAAGCTCACGATCTGCCCTACAATCATCGCCTCCACGCCCCACTGCGCCGTCAGCACAACGGCCAATAATGTCAGGCTCTTGCGGATCAGTTGCAGACGCAATACGACATCCGATCGACCGATCGCTCGAAAAGCATTCATGTTGGCTGATTGCAAAGGGACCAGGATGCCCACCAGACACAGCAACTGCAAATAGGGTATAGCCGGTCGCCACTTGTCCGACATCAAGACGGGAATCAATGGGTCGGCAACGACCATCAACAATAGCATGAATCCCATGATCAAAAACGTGGTCAACCGAAAGGTGTGCCGCAGTCCGCGTTTGAGTCGCTTGGGATCGTCTTGCAACCGAGCGAAAGCAGGAAACATCACATGGTTAATCGCCAACAGGAAATTCCCCATCGGCAGCGATTGCAACGAGTGCGCCTGGCGATAATAGCCCACTTGAGCCTTGGAGTGATACAAACCAATCACGACCAGAAACAGATTTTGATAGATGGCGTCGAGGACAGCCGAAAACAACAAGTTGGAGCCAAAAGGGAGCATTTGTCCCAAACGTTGCCAACTGAAGGCCCAGGTCGGCCGCCATGGATTGAGTCCCCACAATGCGGCTGTACGCACGAATTGCATCGAAATCATCTGGCCAACCAGACTCCACACACCATAGCCCGTCAGGGCCATTCCGATCCCGACGACACCTGAAACTACGGTAGCCGTCCAGTTGGCCACCAACAGCGCACGAAAATCCATGGTGCGAGTCAAGGCATTGAACTGCACCATACTCAGCGCGGCAATGATCACGTTCAGGCCAACAATGCGCAACAACCAGATAAGTTCATCGGCTTGATAAATCCACGCCACGAGAGGTGCCGCGAAAAACAGAACCAGCCACAACAGAGTCGAAACCGACAAATTGAAAAAAAACATCGACGATTGATCGAGATGATCGACATCTTTTTTCTGAATCAGCGACTTGCCAAAGCCACCATCCGAAATGGCATTG
>DAOLCX010000323.1:0-4239 GCA_035327685.1 Pirellulaceae bacterium
GAGGCGCGAAATGCGAATCAGCGCCATCGTCCGGTGGGATTGGGCCTGATGGGATTTCAGGATGCCCTGGCAGCGTGTGGCATCAGCTATGCCAGCCAGGAGGCGGTCGAATTTGCCGATCGCAGCATGGAGGCTATTTCGTATTATGCGATCTTGGCATCCAGTGAATTGGCCAAAGAGCGGGGTGCCTATTCCAGTTATCGCGGCTCCAAATGGGACCGCGGGCTGCTGCCGATCGATACGATTGAACTGCTGGAGCAGGAACGAGGAATGCCCGTTGAAATGGATCGCTCGACCACGATGGATTGGCAGGTGGTGCGTGATCATGTGGCTCGATATGGGATGCGAAACAGCAACGTCATGGCCATCGCGCCCACGGCGACGATTTCGACGATCATTGGTGTCACACAGTCGATTGAACCGAACTATAAACACCTGTTCGTCAAAAGTAATCTGACCGGCGATGTCGTGCAGGTCAATATCCATTTGATTCAAGAGCTCCGCGAGCGAGATTTGTGGTGCAAGGAACTGCTGGAAGCCATCAAGTATTTCGATGGTACGCTCCGCGATATCCCCGGATTGCCGCAGGACATCAAAGACCGCTACAGCACGGCGTTCGAGATCGAGCCGAAATGGCTGATTGAGTGTGCCAGCCGGCGGCAAAAATGGATCGATATGGGGCAATCGCTGAATCTGTATCTGGAAGACCCCAACGGCCGCAAGTTGGACGAAATGTACAGGTTGTGCTGGAGCAAGGGGCTCAAGACCACCTACTACCTGCGAACCTTGGCTGCGACGCAAGTCGAAAAGTCAACTGTGGATGTCAACAAGTTTGGAATCCAGCCGCGGTGGATGAAGAACAAGAGCGCGTCGGGTGAAGTGGTCCTCGAACGGCACAGCCAGATCAAGGCGTGCCGTATCGACGATCCTGATTGCGAAGCTTGCCAATAAACACGGCGGGCAACACAACCCTCGTGCTTGACAATGGACTGAAACCAAACAAAGGACAAATACCATGACGACAACAACCTTGGAACAAGTGGAACTCAAAGGCCGGCGCTCGCGGATCGATGCCCAGCAAAAACGATTGATCAATTGCCATCAGGTCGATGTCAATCAGTTGATGCCGCTCAAGTATAAATGGGCGTGGGAGCATTATATCAATGGTTGTGCGAACCATTGGATGCCCACGGAAGTGCCGATGAACAAGGACATTGAAATCTGGCGTTCCCAGGAACTCTCCGCTGATGCGCGGTTAGTAATCATGCGCAATCTCGGTTTTTTTGCCACCGCGGAGAGTTTGGTTGGCAACAATCTGGTGTTGGCGATCTTCAAGCATTTGACGAACGCCGAATGCCGCCAATATCTGTTGCGTCAAGCTTTCGAAGAAGCGGTCCATACCCACACGTTTCTGTATGTCGTGGAAAGCTTGGGGTTGAACGAAGGCGAAGTCTTCAACATGTATCGCGAGATTCCATCCATTGCCAGAAAAGATGCTTTCGAAATGGAATTGACGCGCGAAGTGCTCGATCCTGGATTTTCGACGGATTCGCTGGAAGGAGTGCAGGTCTTTCTGAAAAACCTGATTGGTTATTACATCATCATGGAGGGGATATTCTTCTATACGGGCTTTGCGATGATTCTCAAATTCCACTCGCAGAACCTGATGAAAGGAATCGGTGAGCAGTTCCAGTACATCCTGCGGGACGAGACGATCCACTTGAATTTCGGCGTGGACCTGATCAATGGGATCAAGCAGGAAAACCCAGAGGTCTGGACGGCTGATTTCAAGGAGCAGATGATCGCGCGGATCCGCGAGGCGGTGGAGTTAGAGATCGCCTATGCCGAAGATTGCCTGCCCAACGGCGTGTTGGGGTTGAATGCCGGGTTGTTTCGGGATTACGTGCAGTACATCGCCGACCGCCGGTTGGAGCGGATCGGATTGCCGATTCTGTATGGCAGTCAGAATCCGTTCAACTGGATGAGCGAGACCATCGATTTGCCCAAGGAAAAGAACTTCTTTGAGACACGCGTCACGGAATACCAGACCGGCGGCAGTCTCTCGTGGGATGATTGATCGCTCGGTTCCTTATCCGACAGCGGCGTCAGCCCAGGTGGACATGATATCGGTGGTGACCACTTCTTTGACCCGGTTTTCGTCATTGACATGCACGATCCGAATCTGGTGGCCTTTGATTTCCTGATCCTGCAAGTGGGCAAAACAGCAGATAATGATTAAATCATCGGGGTGGACCAGTCGGGCCGCAGCGCCATTCACGCAGATCTCGCCGGGACCATGTTGCGGGCCGACAATGGCATAGGTCGCAAAACGTTGGCCATTATTGATGTTATAGACTTCGACTTTCTCGAAAGGGAGAATCTCGGCCGCTTCCATCAAGGCCGGGTCAAGTGCGATGCTTCCTTCGTAGTTTAAATCTGCGCGTGTCACCCGCGCCCGATGGATTTTGGACTTCAAAAACGTTCGCATAGTGTCTCCTGGTACCAATGGGCCCCGTTTCGCCGGAGCGGCCAACATCCTATTTTCGCACAGCTCTGGTCCTTGGCAACGGCAAATACCCGGAATTTCCGCGTCGGCTGGGAGACTGAGGAGATTGGCAATCGATCAAGAGACCTTGCTGGTTACTCTCCATCGCGATTCGTTGGCAAGGTAGATCTCCCGCAGGATGGCCGGGACATCAAATGTCAATTGCCACTGGGGGTAGTGGGATTGAAATTTCCCCACATCGCTGACATACCAGATATGGTCGCCAATGCGGTTGTCATCGACGACTTCGTATTGGAGTTCCCGGCCGGTAATTTCTTCGCAAATGGCGATGGCTTCCAGCATCGAACAATGGCTGAAGCGGCTGCCGCCGATATTGTACACTTCTCCCTGCCGCGGCGCCCGAAAGAAACAATCGAAGGCGGCGATCAGATCGGCACTGTGGATGTTGTCGCGCACCTGTTTGCCGCGATAGCCAAAGACACGGTAGGGAGTACCCGTCGCCGTGCATTTCATCAAATACGCCAAGAATCCATGCAGTTGAGTACCGCTGTGATTGGGGCCGGTCAAACATCCGCCTCGGAATATCCCCGTCTGCATGCCGAAGTATCGACCATATTCCTGAGTGAGGATATCGGCCGCGACTTTGCTGGCGCCAAACAAGCTGTGCAAACATTGATCGACCGACATGTCTTCGGCAATCCCCTCACGGTAGCGGTGATGAGGGGCAATCTCCCAGCGCGTCGCCTGCTCGACGAGCGGCAATAGGTTAGGCGTGTCGCCATAGACTTTGTTCGTTGACGTAAAAATGAAGACGGCATCAGGCGCATGACGCCGTGTCGATTCCAAAAGGTTCAGCGTTCCATTGGCGTTCACGGTAAAGTCGGCGTGCGGGTCTCGGGCCGCCCAATCGTGTGACGGCTGCGCGGCTGCGTGGACGACTAGTGAAATGTCGCGACCATAACGGGCAAACAGTTTGTCCATGGCCTCCATATCGCGGATATCCTGATCGACATGGAAGTATCGCGGACCCAACTCAGATTGCAATTGGCTGCGTTGCCAGGCCGTCGAGGCCTCATCGCCAAAAAACTGGCGTCGCATATCATTGTCGATGCCAATGGTCAACAATCCTTGGCCGGCAAAGTGCCGGGCGGCTTCCGATCCGATCAACCCGGCTGAGCCGGTTACAATCGCTACTGACACGCGTTAATCCTTTACCAATAGTGCCCAGTTCGCTCCAAGAGTCGGAATGTCCCGCCCGTCGATCACAGAATCAAAGTTCCACCGCCAGGAACAGAGGCGGATCCCGATGCAGGTCAGCCTGCTCCAGGCTGACACGGCGACGTCATGATCATGGTCACGGTTTCCCAGTTTATTGTGCAGACAGTCACTGTCAACATCAATTATTCCGCCGCGAAGGGCCAAAAATGGGCGTGAATTTACATTTCAATCGCAACCTGGAATGGGAATGCACCTCCCGATCCCTTTGAGCCAGGCGATCGGTTTCGGTGCGCCAGCGACGGACATACAACGGGCAAAAAAGCCGGAAAAATTTGATGGTGCACAAAACGGCTGTTTGCTCTACCCTACCGCCGCCTTTTGCCGGAATTTGACCGTCTGATCGGCCGGAGCGGTGCGCGGAAGGATTGCCGGGCGACGTTTGAGCCCGGTCGAAACAGGTATTTGCTGGCAGTCATGTCGCATTCAAAGCAATCGAACAACGCAACACCGGATCA
>DAOLCX010000324.1:0-4239 GCA_035327685.1 Pirellulaceae bacterium
CTTCACGGCGGTGGGGCAAATCAGCTTGAAGATCCAACAAGGCGAGATGTACGGCTTCATTGGTCCCAACGGAGCTGGCAAGAGCACGACGATCCGGTTTTTGGCGACTCTGCTCCGCGCCACGCGCGGAAACGCCGACGTCAATGGTTTCAGTGTGTCGCGCTCGCCGCTCGATGTCCGTCGCAGTATTGGATACATGCCGGATGACTTCGGAGTTTATGACGGCATGAAAGTCTGGGAATTCCTGGATTTTTTTGCTGTCGCGTGCCAAATGAGCAGCACCCAGCGGAAGCGGATCATTCCCGATGTTTTGGAGTTGCTCGATTTGACCCACAAGCGGAATGACTACGTCAACGGTTTATCGCGCGGCATGAAACAGCGGCTGTGTTTGGCGAAAACCTTGGTTCACGATCCGCCGGTGTTGATCCTGGACGAACCGACCAGCGGGCTCGACCCGCGGGCGCGGATCGAAGTCAAAGCGCTTCTCAAAGAATTGCGGCGAATGGGCAAGACGATTTTAATTTCCAGCCATATCCTCACCGAATTGGCCGATTGTTGTACGTCGATTGGCATAATTGAACGGGGCCAGTTGTTGTTGACCGGACCCATGGAGGACGTCTATCGGCAAATCCGGCGCAATGCGGTTGTGGTGGCGAGGCTCGGACGCAACATGGAATCCGGACTGAGCCTGATTCGATCGAACCCTCAAGTTCGTGACGTGGAGATCGACGGCGACCGGGTCAGCATCGAGTTCGACTCCCCCGAGCACGACAATTCGGCCCTCCTTCGCCAATTGGTGGACGCGGGTATCGAAGTGCGGGCGTTCGCCGAAAAGGAACCGACTTTGGAGGACGTCTTCATGATGGTCACCAAGGGGCTGGTGACCTGACAAACCCTTGTGCCTTCCAGCGTGAACGCCCACTGGCTAACGGTTATACGTCAGTCGTCAAATCTGCTGGCATCCCTATGGGGACGACTCTCCGAGATGCATCCTCCCGATCGACCACATCCCGCTCACATTCCAAAGGATTTGTCCTGAAATAAGTTCCCGGTCTGCATGATTGTCGCACGACTCTCCGTGCCGTTTGAGGAGGCCACGGGTTCTCTTAGAGCCTATCCCAAAGCCGGGGCTTCCACGTTGGTCAAGGGTTCACTCGCTTGCACTATCGGCTTGGTGTGAGTCGCAGTTGTTGTTGTCTCAGTCATTAACGGTGAGGTTTTTTGTGGAAAGGAGGATGGATGAAATCGAATCCTACCTGCGGGTCCAAGCTCGTTCGGAACCCATGACTCGAAAGTGCAATTGAGCGAGGAATCACAGGAAAACGAACGTCCGCTGAGATTCATGACTGGGCCGTTGCGGCCCGTTTCGACTCGCTCGAACCCGCGCCTTCCCAGTGATCCCACCACGATCGGAACAGTTGCCATTGATTGACCAGGAATTCTCGCTGGCTGGCGCTGAGTTGATCCGAGGCCTGGAGCGCGTGGCGATAGGCGTCGTGCCCTTCCAGCACCATCAACTGCTTGTAGTACAGTACCAGATCCGGGCCTTCATCGAACGTGGACAAGACGTGCAGGGCTTCGTTCAATTCCCAGGCCAGTCGGCGGGCGGCGGCCGAACCGGCGGCGGCCTGCTGACACAGTTCGACCAGCCGCAGGACTTCGCGCGGCAAGGCGTTCCCCACGCCGGTGATCGCCCCCCCTGCCCCGCAATGGACATAGCCGTGATAGACCTGAGTATCGACGCCGACCATCAACACCAATTCCGGATCGCCACTGGTGATCTGCTCGGCCGCGTAGCTGAGCGACGCGGCGCCGCCAAACTCTTTGAATCCGACCAGATTTGGAAATTGCCGGCGCAAATCAAAAAACAAATCGGCTTTGGTCTCAAATCCGTAATAGGGACTGTTGTAAATAACCGCAGGGAGTCCATCGGCAGCTTGTAAGACTTCGACAAAATGGGCGCGCTGCGCGGCGGATGAACTGCCGCGCGACAGGACCCGTGGGATGAGCATCAACCCGGCTGCCCCGATGCGCCGAGCATGCGCCGCATGAGCGGCTGCCTGTTTCGTGTTCTGCGCGCCGGTCCCCACAACGACCGGCAATCCGGCAGACACTAATTCCCCGACACCCCGCTGCCGTTGTTCATCGGTCAAAAGCGGCCACTCTCCCATCGATCCGCAGTATACGACGGCCGACATTCCGGCCTGGATCAGTTCCTGGCCGGAAGCCACTAATGCTTCCAGATTCGGTACCCCGCGGTGATCGCAAGGTGTCATCAACGCCGGCATTACGCCGCGAAAAATGTTGCTCATGGGACAGGTTCCTTGTGCGCTTCTTGCGGCTGGTGCCGCATCGATTACAGGTCTTCGTATGCCATCTCGAACAGTTGCTTACAGCCCGTAAAATCGCCGGTTTGGAAACCGCGCTTAAACCAGCGAGCCCGCTGGGCGGCTGTGCCATGCGTGTAGCGTTCCGGGATCACATAGCCTGAGGAGCGTTTCATCAACACGTCGTCCCCGATTTGCTGAGCCGCATTGATGGCGGCGTCGATGTCGCCCGGTTCCAAAATGTTGTCAAAGCGGTGTGCATGATGGGCCCAAACACCCGCCAGATAGTCTGCCTGCAACTCTAGCCGAACCGACATGCGATTGCTTTCGACCTCGTTTCCACGTTGCCGAGCGCGGTTGACCGGTTCGTCGAAACCCAGCACGCGCTGCACATGATGGGCCACCTCATGCGCGATGACGTAGGCCCGGGCAAACTCGCCAGGCGCTTGATGCCGCCGTTCCAGCTCCACAAAAAAGATCGGGTTGATATAGATCTTCTGGTCGGCGGGGCAATAAAACGGACCCGCAGCAGCCGGGGCCCGGCCACACCCGGAATCGACATAGTCCGAATCGAACAGGACTAGTTTGGGTGCCGGATAACGTCCATCAACGTGCTGGCTAAAAACTTGACCCCACACTTTTTCGGTATCGCGGAGGACGACCTCGATGAACTCTCGGACCTCATCGTCTTTCCCCGGAGCCGGTTGGCCAGGTTGAACCACGTTGGGTTGTTGGGCCTGGTTCAACAGCCCCAACAATTGGTCGGGACGGACACCGAACAGGGCCCCGATCAGAATGATAATGAGAATCCCCAAACTGCCGCCGCCAACTGCCGCGGCCGGCGAGATGCCTCGCCGGTCCTCGACATTCTGGCTGCGCTCCCGCCCTTTCCACTTCATGACATACCTCGTTGCGTTTTCTGGGTAACAGTTCTCGGAATCAGGCGGAAAGTCGAGTTACTTTTCTTGCCGCAACCATCCGCACATTTGATTGTCACGTAGTTTACCGCAGCAAGCGGCGACCGCCAACGCGCTGGGCTTGGCAGCGGGGACAGAGAAAAGTACTGCGCTGAGCCTGAACGATGCGTTGTATAGCCGCGTGACGGCAGGTCGGGCAGCGCTGCCCGGCCCGATCATAGACCCGATGATGATTCTGGTAGCTGCCGGGCTGATTCAGCGCATTGCGATAAGTTCCATCGGATAAAGTCGAACCTTCAAAGCGGATCGCCGCCAACAAGACTTGGCGCATAGCGCGATGCAACTTTTTCCAATCGGCATCCGTCAGGGCCTGACACGGCGAGCGCGGATCCAGGCGGGCCAGATGCAACAATTCACTGGCATACAAGTTTCCTACTCCAGCCAGCACCTGTTGGTCCAGCAGAGCCACTTTGATAGGGCGCGACGACGACTTCAATCGCTCGCGCAAATCGGCGGAAGTAATGGACAAAGCGTCGGGGCCGATGATCGCTGCCTCAATCCATTGCTGGTACGCCCGTTCGTCCAACCATCGGACCTTGCCCAATCCGCGCCTGTCCCAAAATTGCAGCCGATGAGTGGCGCAACCGCAGCGAAGCTCGATGATCAATCGCACGTGTTCGGCCGTGGGAGGCCGATCCAACAAAACCATTCCTGTCATGCGCGGTTCAAAAAGCAGGCGGTCGCCAGAGACAAAACGGACAACGACTCGTTTCCCCAGTCGATCGATGGCCATAACGGTTTGCCCTTTTAATCGGCGTCTCAGACTGGAAAATGGCGGCATGAACTCGATGGGTCGAGCCGAGATTCTGGGGCGAACCACGTCCATTACCGTGGCCCCGACCACCGTTCGGATCCCTCGGCACATCGTCTCAACTTCTGGCAACTCTGGCATTTGTTATATTGTAGCGTTCGTCAACATGTGCAACCTGCAAGTT
>DAOLCX010000325.1:0-4232 GCA_035327685.1 Pirellulaceae bacterium
ATCGGCTACCTGCGCACAACAGCTTGGACACTATGCGTCGGCTGGCGGTTACTTCCAGGAGCCAGTAGCCCAGTCGGCACTTGCGACCGGATGCGATGCATACGGTTGCGACTCCGGATTTCGCCTGGGTGGCGCCGATTGCGGTGCTTCAGGATGTGGCAGCAGCGGTTGTGGCGATTGTTGTCGATACTTCAGTCTGTTCGGAGGTTGGGTCGAGGCCGATTCATCGCGGCTGAAGTCACCGACGGTTCCGGGAGGCCCAGGCGGCTTGGACTTGGAAGTTGAATACAACACGGGCTGGTTGATTGGTGGTGCCATTGGGCGGCGGTTGAATTGCAACTGGCGATTTGAGTTGGAATCCGCTTATCGCAATCACTCGTTTGATCAAGTGGTTGATGGCGCAGGTGGCGCCGCACCGGTCGATGGTCGAATCAATGTCTATTCCGGTATGGCCAATATCTATCGTGACCTGTTTGGACAAAACGCCTGCCGCCGCTGGCAACCGTATGTTGGTGCCGGCGCTGGTTTTGCCTTTGTGAAAGCCGATCCTTCGTTTGGCGGCGGAGCGTGGTCGGTTGATGATTCGGCATTCGCCGTCCAAGGAATCGCGGGAGTTACCTTTTGCACGTCGGCCTGCACGCAGTTCTTCGCCGAATATCGCGTGTTTGGCACAGATGACCTGTGTGTAACGACGGTAGCGCAGCCACAAACCGTGCCGATGCCCACCGATCTGTTTTCCGACTACTTATCACACAATTTCGTCTTTGGTATTCGCTTCTGCCGATAGTTGCGAACCCCATGTTGAGCTGTGAATAACGTCACGGCGCGAAGGTCTGCTTCGCGCCGTTTTTCTATTCTCGTACCTCGACGATGGCGAGATGACTTCGTATGATAGTCACTGTCGCTCGCTGAGCGTGTCTGAGATTTGCTGGTAGCTCTTATGATGGCCGCCAAACCACAAACGTTATTTGACAAAATCTGGCAGCAGCATCTTGTGCATCAGCAGGATGCGCGGCAAGCATTGCTGTACATCGATTTGCACCTGGTGCACGAGGTGACCAGTCCACAGGCTTTTGAAGGACTGCGATTGGCAGGGCGCCGAGTCCGCCGACCGGAATTGACCGTTGCGACTCAAGATCACAACGTCCCGACTACGGACCGCAGCTTGCCTATCGTCGATCCAATCTCCCGGCAACAAGTGGAAACGCTCCGTCGCAATTGCCGCGAGTTCGGCGTGCGTCTCTATGACCTGGATAGCATCAATCAAGGGATTGTGCATGTGATTGGCCCGGAGTTGGGTTTGACCCAACCGGGTATGACGATTGTCTGCGGGGACTCGCACACCGCGACGCACGGGGCGTTAGGGGCATTGGCGTTTGGAATCGGCACCAGCGAGGTCGAACATGTCTTGGCCACTCAAACATTGTGGCAATCGCGTCCCAAGACTTGTGAGTTGCGCGTCGAGGGGAAACTGCAGCCGGGCGTCACCGCCAAAGACGTGATCCTGTACCTGATTGGCCAACTTACCACCGCTGGCGGCACTGGTTATGTGCTGGAATATACGGGATCAGTGATTCGCGGGCTGACCATGGAACAACGGATGACGATTTGCAATATGTCGATTGAAGCCGGTGCCCGGGCGGGTATGATCGCCCCCGATGAGACTACGTTTGAGTATCTGCGCGGCCGAACTTTCGCGCCAGCGGATTTTGATCGCGCGGTGGAGCGGTGGCGCCTACTACCCAGTGATGTGGGAGCAGTTTATGACCGCGCGGAAGTGTTCGCCGGCACCGACATCGCTCCGCAAGTGACATGGGGGACCAATCCCGGACAGGTGACGCGTGTCGATGGCCGAGTTCCTGCCCCCCAAGATTTTGACGATCCCGTTCAGCAGCAATCGTGCGCGGCGGCTCTCCAATACATGGATTTGAAAGCGGGAACGCCGATCGTTGATATCCCGGTCGATCGCGTCTTTTTGGGATCGTGTACAAACTCCAGAATTGAAGACCTGCGTGCGGCTGCAGCCGTGATTAAAGGCCGGCGACTCCATTCCCGTGTGACAGGTCTGGTGGTTCCGGGGAGCGGTTTGGTGAAACAACAAGCAGAGCAAGAGGGCCTGGATGGCATTTTCCGCGAAGCCGGATTTGAATGGCGGGAGGCGGGTTGCAGTATGTGTCTGGGAATGAATCCCGACCAACTGGCGCCCGGCGAACGCTGTGCTTCAACAAGCAACCGGAATTTTGAAGGCCGGCAGGGTAAGGGTGGACGAACGCATTTGGTTTCGCCAGAAATGGCCGCTGCCGCCGCCATCGCTGGACATTTTGTCGATATTCGCAACTGGGACCGAAAAGAGGTGTAAACGGTGACTCCGTTCCGCAAACATACCGGCTTGGTTGCTCCAATGGACCGTTCGAATGTTGATACGGACCAGATTATTCCCAAACAATTCCTCAAGCGAATCGAGCGCACGGGCTTTGGGAAGTTCCTGTTTTTTGATTGGCGATTCCTGGATGACGGGAATCCCAATCCGGAATTTGAACTTAATCGACCGCCATTCCAAGGTGCCAGTATCCTGGTCGCACGGCACAACTTTGGAAATGGTTCTAGTCGGGAACACGCAGTCTGGGCACTTTCGGATTATGGATTTCGCAGTGTAATTGCCGTTTCGTTCGCCGACATCTTTTTCAACAACTGTTTTAAGAACGGGTTGTTGCCGGTGGTGTTAACCGATGCCGAGGTTGAGCACCTGCATCAGGCTGCGCTTCGTCAGCCCGGATATTCTGTGACGGTTGATTTGGAGCAACAGTTGGTTTCGGATATTCATGGGTTTCGAGCGCCGTTTGAGACTGACCCCTTCCGTCGCGAATGCATGTTGGAGGGATTGGATGATATTGGCTTGACGATGCGACACCTAGACAAGATCGAAGCTTACGAACAAACACAGCAATCGATGCTGACGCCAGGCCATTAAGCCCCCCGCATGCTTCCCGGCAGGCTGCAGTATGGCTTGTCAATGAAGGCCATAGACTGATAGATTAAAGGTCGAATTCCTCGATGAGAAATGACCATTAATCGATGATCAGGATGGCCGAACAAGCGATCGAATTACGAGGCGTGACCAAACGTTTCGGTCAACACGTGGCGGTTGATCAGTTGGACCTGGTTGTCCCTCGCGGGTCGATCTACGGGTTTATCGGCCCCAATGGCAGCGGCAAAACAACCACATTGCGGATGATTTTGCGGATCTTTCACCCCGACCGTGGCAGTGTCGTGGTTTTGGGGCAGTCACACGGCAACGTGGCTGACGATCGACTTGGATACTTGCCTGAAGAACGTGGTCTGTACAAGCGGATGAGGGTCCGCGATCTGTTGGCCTATTACGCTCAATTGAAGGGCCATTTCAATTGCCGAGCGGATATTCAAAATTGGCTGGTTCGCTTAGACGCTGCCGGCTGGGCCGACAAAAAGGTGGATGCTTTGTCGAAGGGGATGGCCCAAAAAGTTCAATTCATTGCCGCCGTCATCGCCCGGCCGGAACTGGTGATTCTGGATGAACCATTTAGCGGTTTAGACCCAGTCAATATGGAGATGTTGCGAGATGCCGTTCTCGAATTGCGGAATCGCGGAGCGACAGTCGTATTCTCAACTCACGACATGGCGATGGCCGAGCGGATGTGCGATACAATTTTCATGATATTCCGCGGGCATAAGGTGCTGGATGGGACTCTGGACGCGATCCAGGCGCAATATCCGGCCGACCGCGTGCGCGTGCAGTTGGAGGACCCGCAGATGCCCTTGCCCAATTTGACAGGCGTCAGCGATGTGCAGCGCGATGGACGATGTTTTGAATTTCGGCTGGATGACGTGCAACGGACGCACCGTGTCCTGCAAGAGTTGACGGCCACAACGCCAGTCGTTTATTTCCAAGTCGTGAAGCCGTCATTGCACGACATCTTCGTGCGTATTGCACGGCCCGAACATGAAATGGCCTCTAACATGTCGTGGGAAACTCAAGCGCCATCCACTGCCAACAGTTATGCGTAAAGTCTGGACGATCGCAAAACGCGAGTATCGGGCGATGGTGGGAACCAAAGCATTCCTGGTGTCCATCATCATGATGCCTGTGTTGATGCTGGGTAGCTTGTTGGCGATGAGCCTGTTCCAACGAGTCACTGACATCAAGGAACGGAGGATTGTTGTCTTTGACGGCACGCGAGAAATCCTTCCAAGGT
>DAOLCX010000326.1:0-4226 GCA_035327685.1 Pirellulaceae bacterium
AATACAAGCGTTTGCCCGCCCCATGGTGAAGAACCGCCGCTGGTTTGCATAACGGCCCGAAGTTGGTGGGTCGTTTCAGTGTGAATCTTGAGTTGCCCGGAAGCTGTCGCCGTGAAGGAAAACCAATCGACGTCTTGGCGAGTGCCAATGGTCCCGCTGACGACTTTAGCGTGATGGAGGTGTCCGATCTGGAAAGCGGAATCGGCAGTATTTCCGTGCAGATCGACGACGACGCTGGCCACGGCTTTTTCCAAATTGATCCGATGATACCAGGCCGATGTGACCGGATCGTACACGCGGTCCGCCGAATTCACAAACGTCTGATACAGTTGGTGTTGGTGGACCTGTTGCTGTCCCATGAATTGGTAAGCTTGCCGCAACAAGGCGCTGGCTCCAGCCACGTAGGGTGCAGCCATACTGGTCCCCGACGCGCCGAGGAACTGATTGCTTTGCATGCCGCCAAACAGGTGGTTGGGGACAGTGCTCTTGATGGATTCGCCAGGCGCCACCAAGACGCGATCGAGCCGTTGGCTAAAGCCACTCAAGGTGCCGTTCGGTCCGTGGCTGGCAACGGGGACGACGAAACTGCTGGCGGCTGGGTAGCTCAGGCCTACGGCCTGGTATTGCTGGAAGGCATTTCCTGCCGCCACGCTAATAAAAATCCCTTGCGATCTCAAGTTCGACAACTCAGTTTCTAAGGAAGCCCAACCAGGAGGGGACGTGCCGTTCCAATCAGTCCCAAGCGACAAGTTGACTGCTGTGATCGGATTTGCAAACGATAACCGGTGGTCACTCACCCAGCGGAGCGCCTGGCGGACCCATTCCATCTGGCCTTGTCCCTGGTCGTTAAAAACCCGCAAGGCCACCAGGTCAACACCCGGAGCCACTCCCGTGTGGACCGCGTGTTGGCTGCCGACGATACCGGCCACATGTGTGCCGTGAAATCCCGCCGGACCATCATCAAAGGGATTCGCATCGTTCTCCGCGAAATCCCATCCGCCAACGACGCGGTGGCCGGGTCCAAACCCACCGCCAAGCGCATAATGATCCCAAGCGATTCCTGAATCAATGACAGCAATCGTCTGGCCTCGCCCATCAAAACCGTACAGATTTCGGACGTTTTGAGCGGTGGCTGTGTACCAGGCTGTGCCCGTCTGGCTCGACAAGGCTTCGATCTCGGCCTGTGGGGCAAAATCGGCGACCGATAGCAACGTCTGAGCCGTCATCAATGTGCGCGACTCAAATTGCTCCAAGCGGCACGATCGGTCAACGGTGGTGGGCTGGTGGGTCATCCGAGCCTCTAGGATTTGTTAAAGCAGTACTGTGCGACTTTGTACGGCGAAGGTCATCCGCCAAGCGTCGCTGGCCGCGGGTGACTGGGGAACTATAGGTTTTGAATGGGCAGGCAGACGCCCCTCTTGGGCGACTCCCGATTTTTCGCCATCGATTGAACTTCACCCCGGATTCTGGTCGAAAAGATAGGTGGGATTTTATTGGTTATATCAATTGGCAGCGATGTTATGAAACCGTTGGGATATTTGAGTTTTTTGCGGCTGTGCCACTTTTCGCGACCTGCCTGCGACCGCGTCCTCTACAAATGGACAGCCCGCAACAAGCCACGAGCGATTGTGGAAGGCGGTTTGTCCGGAATTGAGCGTTCGCAATCCATCATCCGAATTGCTCAACGTGTGTCGCCAAATGCGGAGATCAGCTATCTGGGGCTGGATGAATTCGAAGGCCGCCCACAGGTCAATTCCGAATTGACGTTGCGAAATACTCACAAAATGTTGAACCGCACGGGCGCCAAAGTCCGGTTGCTTCCCGGTGATCCACTGGGGACCATCGCCAGAATGGCGAATCAGCTACCGAAGGCAGATCTGTTCATCTTGACGCTCGACCCCAATCATTGCGACTGGGACCAGCTCTGGTTCTTTTTGCCGAGATTGATGCACGACAACACTCTGGTTCTATTGCGCCGAGACTCACATGGAACTGGCCAACCGGAGGTTTTAAACCTCAAGGAAATCGAGGCGCTGGCCAGTCATCCCGCAACGGCGCGCAAACCGGCAGCATAGGACCGCGTCAATACCAAATTGCCGTACAGGGTGGCACTGGCAGAAATTCTGCTGGTTCCAATGACGGGTTGTTTAATGGTTTCCAGTCGAATTTTAGCCAGTGTCGTGCTTCCAACAACAAGAGAACAGAACTTGTATTGGCTCGATCTTCAACCCGCCAGGTTTCTCAATACCGTTTGTAGAATGCCGCCGTTGCGGTAATATTCCAACTCGACTGGAGTATCAATCCGAACAGCCGCATTAAACATGTGCATGGAGCCATCGCTTCTTGTCGCGGTGACAACCAACTGACTGCGAGGCTGCAAATCGTCGCTGACAGGTATATCAAACGTTTCACTTCCATCCAGGCCCAGCGATTGCCAACTATCGCCATCCACAAATTGCAAAGGCAAAATCCCCATGCCGACCAGGTTGCTGCGATGAATCCGTTCGTAACTGGAAGCGATGACCGCGCGGGCCCCTAACAACATGGTTCCTTTGGCCGCCCAATCGCGACTGGAGCCCGTGCCGTATTCATGCCCGGCCAAAATAACCAGTGGTACACCTTCGCGGTGATAGCGGACGGCCGCGTCATAAATGGACATCTGCTCGCCGCTGGGCATATGCCGCGTCACTCCGCCTTCAATTCCCGGGACCATTTGATTGCGAATGCGGATATTGGCAAACGTGCCGCGGACCATCACGCGATCGTTCCCGCGCCGCGATCCGTAACTGTTGAATTCGGCAGGAGTGACGCCCCGTTCTACCAAGTATCGCCCGGCCGGGCTATCTTTGGCAATCGACCCTGCCGGAGAAATATGATCCGTGGTGACGCTATCACCCAAGACGGCCAGGCAACGTGCTCCTCGAATCCGCTGCACGGGCAGAGGCTGGCGCGTCAAGCCTTCTAAAAAAGGAGGGTGTTGGATATACGTGCTGCCCCCATCCCATTGATACAAGTCGCCCGTGCCAATTTGAATCTGGTTCCACATTTGATTGGCAGTAAACGTCTGGGAATACTGTCGCCGAAACATCTCAGGCGTGATGGACGAGTTGATGGCTTGGTGGACTTCGTCGGCCGTTGGCCAGATTTCTCGCAAAAAGACTGGTTGCCCGTGGTTGTCTGTCCCAATGGGTTCTGTTTCGAAGTCGATATCCGTGGTACCGGCCAACGCGTAAGCGACTACCAATGGCGGGCTCGCCAGATAATTGGCGCGTGTCAGCGGATGGACGCGGCCTTCGAAGTTGCGATTGCCGCTGAGTACAGCCGCGGCTACCAATCCGCCATCAGTAATGGCTTTGGCCACAGGCTCCGGTAGCGGGCCGCTGTTCCCGATACACGACGTGCAACCATATCCCACCGTGTGAAAGCCAAGTTGTTCCAGCGCAGGAGTCACGCCCGCTTGATTCAAATAGTCGGTCACCACTCGCGATCCAGGGGCGAGGCTAGTCTTGACAAACGGCTTGACTTTCAGTCCACGCTGAACCGCTTTTTTTGCCAACAATCCGGCAGCCATCATGACCGAAGGATTGCTAGTATTCGTACAACTTGTAATCGCCGCGATCACCACGGCGCCATGCCCAATAGAAACTGGTTGGCCGTTTTGTACGACACCTGTCCGTTGCAGTTCGTCTGACTGAAGCGCAAAACCGCGTTCAGCCAAAGGAGCTGCCAGTGCTTTGCGGAACGACGCTTTCATGTCGGCCAGCCGGACGCGGTCTTGGGGCCGCTTGGGCCCCGCTAACGAAGGCTCGACCGCTCCCAAATCGAGCGATAACGAATCCGTGAACTCGGGGGGGGGGGTGGCATCCGTGCGGAAGATCTGCTGTTCTCGCGTATAGCGTTCCACCAATTGCACTTCTTCGTCGGTTCGCCCCGTGCGCGCCAGATAGTTCAAGGTCTCAGAATCGATGGGAAAAAACCCGACCGTTGCGCCATATTCCGGGGCCATGTTGGCGATTGTGGCCCGGTCGGCCAGCGACATGTTGCTCAGTCCAGGTCCGTAGAACTCGACAAACTTTTCCACCACCCCTTTTTTGCGGAGCATTTCGGTCACAGTCAACACCACATCGGTGGCCGTCGCCCCTGGCCGCAGTTTTCCAGTAATCTCGAACCCTACGACCTCCGGCAACAACATATAAATCGGTTGCCCTAACATGGCCGCCTCGGCT
>DAOLCX010000327.1:0-4224 GCA_035327685.1 Pirellulaceae bacterium
ATGTCCTTGAATCAGCGCCCCTCGTACAGTTAACAAGTAGCATATGGCCGATCCGGTGTCCAAGTCGGCTGTTCCGTGGCAATCAGGCTGCGAGGCGAGTCGCCGGAACAATCCTCACAATTGGCGCCATCGATAGCAATCCCGATGGCGCACGCCAAGCGACGCTTAAGGCACTTGAAACAGTCGCAACTACGACCAACTCTTTTGGGTGCGTTCGCGCAGATTCCGTGTACGATTGTTCTCACCATTTACTGAGGATTTGCAGAGCGGAAAAAAATAGTGATCTCGTCATGGCGCCTATGAGTATTCTCAAAGATGCAGCAATCCAGGTGTACCACTGGAGTTCTCTCCCTGCGCGTTGGTGGCGAGTTCAGCAGTGGCGGCAGGCAGCAACGATGCCGATAGCTGTCTTGTTTTATCATCGAGTAGCGGACGTTCATCCCAACCCCTGGACGATTCCAACTCAAGTATTTTCACGTCAAATCGACTGGTTGCAAGCCAATTTCGACATCGTGAGTCTGGATGAATGCCAACGGCGTTTAGGCCCTGAGGGGAACCGCCGACCCGCAGTGAGTATTACCTTTGATGACGGGTACGCCGACAATTGTCAGTTTGCCATCCCATTTCTTTTAGAACGCCGGATTCCTTTTACGTACTTTGTCACGCTTGATCACATCGTGGAGCAACGCCCCTTTGAGCACGATGTGGCGCGCGGAGTGCCACTGCCAGTAGATACACCAGAAACGATCCGCGCACTCGCTCAGGCGGTTGTCGAGATTGGAGGACACACCAGAACGCACTGTGATTTGGGAGCAATTCACGACGAAGCGATTTTGTTTGATGAAATTGTGCAATCCGCGCGCGAACTCTCAGCAATCATTGACGCACCAGTAAGGTATTTTGCATTCCCATTCGGACAGCGGGCGAACTTGAACCGTCGCGGTGCCGCCTTGGCCCGCGACCATGGAATCGTCGGCGTGTGTTCTGCTTATGGCGGGTTCAATTTTCCCGGCGACGAACCGTTTCATTTCCAACGGATCCATGGCGACCCTCATTTTGTTCGATTTCAGAATTGGTTGTCCTTCGACCAACGAGTAGTCCAGATTCCCCGATTTCGATTTGAGTCATGAGCGCCAACCTTTTGACAACGGAACCTCTCCCCAGTTCCCACCCGGCAATGGACACGACTTCTGGCCAAATGGTCATCCCATTGCGCATGGCCTTTGTGATTACCAGTATGCCTGTGGGTGGGGCCGAAACATTGTTGTTTAACCTGGTCAAGAAGCTCCCGGCGCGTCAGGTAGAGCCGATATTATGCTGCCTGAAGGAGAAAGGCGAACTCGGCGAACAATTGGTATCAACGCTGCCATTGTACGATCGACTGATTCGACACAAGTATGATATACGGGTCCTTGGTCGATTGAAACATATCTTTCGTCAGCAGCGCACTGACGTGGTCGTAACGGTCGGTGCCGGCGACAAGATGTTTTGGGGCCGCCTTGCCGCGCGATGGGCTCGCGTGCCGGTGGTATTGTCGGCGCTGCATTCCACGGGTTGGCCGGACGGAGTCAGTCGGCTGAACCGGTTATTGACGGGGTTGACTGATGGGTTTATTGGCGTGGCCGAGCAACATGGCAGGTTCTTGCGAGACCAGGAGCGTTTTCCGGCCCATAAAGTCTTCGTCATCTCCAACGGCATTGATACTTCAAGGTTTGAGTTCTCCGCTTTGGCTCGACAATTCTGGCGCGCCAAGTTGAGGATTGCGTCCGACGCGCCCGTCGTTGGGATCGTAGCCGCGCTTCGTCCGGAGAAGAATCACTTTCTGTTCCTGGAAACGGCTCGACTAGTGGCCGACCAGCGACCCGACGTTCGGTTTGTCATTGTCGGCGATGGGCCGTTGCGTCCGGCGATTGAGGAACGGCGTGACGAACTAGGCCTACGAGAAACCGTCTTGATGTTGGGAACGCAAGCTGACATCCCCGGTATCCTTTCGATGGTGGATGTGTTTGCGTTGACTTCGGACAATGAGGCAAGTCCCGTATCGATTATGGAAGCGTTGGCATGTGAGCGTCCGGTAGTATCGACACATGTGGGATCGGTGGACGAATTAGTGGTCGAAGGTGAGACCGGTTTATTGATCCCGCCCGGAACCGCGCAGGCATCCGCTGCGGCCTGGCTCAAGCTGATCGAAGACCCAAGCCGTTGTCTGCGCATGGGACGTTGTGGTCGCGACCGGATTGTAAAGCGGCATTCCCTCGAATCGATGGCGGATGCGTATGCAGCATTGGGTCGGCGATTATGGCTGTCGGCCAAGGGGCGCTTCCAGCCGATAGGCAGTACTCCGCGCTGATATTTGCCTTCGGGCGGCCGGTTCCGCCACGTTCTGGGGTCAACCTGTTCGGCACTTGCCGTGTCGGGCTCTGCAAACACCCTGGGCAATTGCTCTCATTGGATGAATGGCAGTTAACGGTTAACATGTTGCTTGGTGTGTAACCGTTCACGGACTCTGGCGGGACAGCGTGAAGGTAGAACAGTTGTCCTCAATTGTTCAACCTTGAACGTTGGTAAACCCAGCCAGGGTTTCGAACAATTGAGGACAAAGGCTCTACAGTTTCTTAAACGGTTACCGGGGTGTTAGGTGGCATCAGGCCCATTCATTCGACGCAGCGCATGAAGCAGATATCGTTGAAAATCCTGGTTGGATTAGCCAAGTTCTTCAGCGGTGCCACCGTCCGTTGGGTCGGATGCGAACCGGATAGTTGCCAGCGGGTTTATTTTGCCAACCACACCAGCCATCTCGATGCGCTGATCTTGTGGGCATCTTTGCCCAGATCGCTTCGGTCCATCACGCGTCCGGTGGCAGCCAGCGATTATTGGCAGGGCGGGCCGGTGCGACGGTATGTATCAGGGTTGTTCAATCCGTTGTTGATTGATCGGGAGAAGGTTCGCGCCCACAATAGCCCGATTGACATGATCTTGCGTGAAATTGGAACCGAGTATTCAATCATTGTATTTCCCGAAGGTGGGAGAAGTCTGACGGGCGAGATTGGATCGTTCAAAAGCGGCCTGTATTATTTGGGGAAAAAACGTCCGGACTTGGAATTGATGCCAGTGTATTTGGACAACATGAACCGGATTATGCCCAAAGGAGAGTTTTTGCCTCTGCCTCTCTTGAGCTGCATTACCATTGGGCCGCCGATTTGGCTCGAACCGGACGAGGACAAGAACTCGTTTTTAACTCGTGCACGCCAGGCCGTCCTCGACCTCAAGGAAGCTTGATCGGGCTATGGAGAAAATAATGCAGGGATCGTATGAATTCCATCGACAGGACTTGTTATTGGGTGCCTTGCTGGACACCAACGCGGTGATCTTACTCCTGGCCGTCTTGGGAATTCTTGCGGCATTTGGCATCGCTGGTCTGGTGTTGCGCAAACAATCTCGGATTCAAGTCGAGTCGGCAATTATTCGTACGTTCAACAATCGCGTGTTGGCCTGGTTGACGACGTGCGTAGTGTTGTCGGTGACCATGATGTTCGACCGCTGGGTGACGGTTGCATTTTTCTTTCTCTTATCATTTTGGGCCCTCCGCGAGTTTATTACGATGACGCCAACGCGGCGCGGCGACCATCGCACTTTGTTTTGGTTGTTTGTGATATTTACACCCGCTCAATATGTGCTGGTTGCCTTGGATGCGACGAATATTTATACCGTGATCATTCCGGTATATGCGTCATTGTTCATTCCCGCGCGGATTGCGTTTACCGGCGAGACCAAACGGTTCCTGGAACGGACGGCGAAGATCCAGTTTGGCTTGTTGATTTGCGTCTATGCGTTGAGTCACGCCCCCGCGTTGTTGTACTTGAATTTAAAGACGTGGGATCCGACCCGGGGAGAATATGTCGCCTGGTCCGCCAGTACCGCTGGTTTGCTGCTGTTTTTGGTGGTGATGGTTTTAGTTAGCGACATGCTCTATTTTGTGTGGGATCGATTGGGTGGACGGCATGTGATCGCTCGAGATGTCAATGCCTCACGGTCTTGGGAAGGATTGATGGGGGCCGCTTTTGGGTCGGCGTTCGTGGCCATTGTCATTCAGTGGTTGATTCCCGTGACGCCGTTTCAATGGTACACGGCAGGGATCATGGGGCTGTTGATCAGCGTGATGGCATCGTCGGGCAGCATGACTCTGTCTGCGATCAAACGCGATCGCGGCATCAAGGATTACGG
>DAOLCX010000328.1:0-4212 GCA_035327685.1 Pirellulaceae bacterium
GATCGGATTGAAATTGAGCGAACTCGCGACGAAGTTAAAGTCGTCATGTTTGTGGCGCGGCCGGGTTTGATCATCGGCAAAAAAGGCCAGGAAATCGAAGTCCTGCAAGAGGAATTGCAGCGCGTCACAGGCCGCCGTATCAACTTGAAAATCGAAGAAGTCAATCGACCGGAAATTCACGCGCAGTTGGTCGCGGAAAAAATCGCCGAGCAATTGGCCAAGCGTGCCAGCTTCCGCCGCACGATGAAAAAGGCGGCTGAGGAAACGATGACTGCGGGGGGCAAAGGAATCAAAATTCAACTGGCGGGCCGGTTGGGTGGCGCCGAAATGGCGCGGTGCGAAAAACAAATTATGGGTGCGATGCCGTTGAGCACGCTACGAGCGAAAATCGACTACGGGTTTGCCGAAGCGATGACCGCTCAAGGCCACATCGGTGTCCAAGTGTGGATTAACCAAGGGACTTTCGGAGACGAGATCGATGGCGCAGATGCCCAAACGGGTCAAACATCGAAAAATCCAAAGAGGTCGTATAAAAGGTAACGCCACGCGCGGTAATCGCGTGGTGTTCGGCGACTTTGGATTGCAATCGCTCGATGCGGGCTGGATCAAGGCCCAAACCATCGAAGCGGGCCGGATCGCGGCGCAGCAGTACGTGCGCGGCGAAGGCCGTTTGTATATCCGCGTCTTCCCGCATCGGTCGATTACATCTCGGCCGTTGGAAACACGGATGGGTAAAGGAAAGGGCGAACCCGATAGTTGGGTAGCCACCGTGCGGCCCGGGACCATCGTTTACGAATTGGGCGGTGTGACCGAGCAGCAAGCCAAAATATGTTTCGCGAGATTGGCCCACAAGTTGCCAATTCGCGTGCGGATGGTCAAACGCCGAGCGCAGTAAACAACAGGAACCAGAGCCATGCGCGATCGAGACAACCAGGCTGAAAATTTGCGACAGATGAACGACGAACAATTGGCGGCGATCCTCCGCGATGCCCGGCAGCGACTGTTCCGCCTGCGGATTCAGGCCCAAACCGATCGCTTGGATGTCCCGTCGGAACTGATGCGCAATCGCCGCTTGATTTCACGGATCAAGACGATTCAAGGCGAGCGGCAACGAACAGGAAATACCAGAACTTAGCCATGAGACGATGCGATGCCTAAACGAGAACTAATTGGTCGAGTGACCAGCGATAAGATGCACAAAACCCGCGTGGTGGAAATACCGCGGAAGGTTCGGCATCCCAAATACAGCAAATTCATCCACAAGCGGACGATTTGCCATGTGCACGATGAAAATAATGAATCGCATGTCGGGGACACGGTCCGGATTATCGAATCCCGCCCGCTGTCGCGAACGAAGCGGTGGCAATTGGTGGAAGTGGTAACAAAATCAACTGAGGTCGATTTGGCTGCTTTGAAGGCAGCCCAAGCCCAACAGGTCGAGGCCACCAGTTCATAAGTATCTTCCTGCAGGCGACGGGCGCTGGGACGCGCGTGCAACGAACTTGAAATGACGACGAGAGAACCATGATTCAACAAGAAACACGCTTAGAGGTAGCCGACAACACCGGCGCCAGGGAGTTGATGTGTATCAAAGTCCTGGGAGGATCGCGGCGCCGTTTCGCCGGTTTGGGTGACATCATTGTGTGCAGCGTGAAGAGCACGATCCCCGGCAGCGAAATCAAGAAGAAGGCTATCGTACGGGCGGTGGTGGTTCGCACGCGTAAACCCACGCGGCGGGCGGATGGCAGCTACATCCGGTTCGACAAGAACGCAGTGGTGATTATCGATAAGGATAACAATCCTCGCGGCACGCGCATTTTCGGCGCCGTGGCCCGCGAGCTTCGCGAAAAGAATTTTATGAAAATCGTCAGCTTGGCCAGCGAGGTGATCTAACGATGAGAGCCCGACTGCATCAATTGTATTTGGACCAAATTCGACCGGCATTGGCCGCGTCATTGGGACGGGACAACCCTATGTCGCTCCCCCAGTTGACCAAGATTGTGGTCAACATGGGAGTCGGCTCGGCGGCTACCGACAAAAAGCATCTGGAGGACGCGGTCGAGGCGCTCTCTCTGATTTGCGGACAGAAGCCGGTGATTACTAAAGCCCGCAAATCCGTGGCAGGCTTTAAACTCCGCGAAGGCATGTCGATCGGCTGCAAAGTCACGATGCGTGGAGCCCGGATGTACGAGTTCATGGATCGGCTGTTGACATTGGTCCTCCCCCGTGTCCGAGACTTTCGAGGAGTCAACCCGAAGGCGTTTGATGGACAAGGGAACTATAGCTTGGGGCTGACCGAGTATTTGGTGTTTCCGGAGTTGAATCCAGACAAGTTCACGCGCTCGCAGGGCATGAATATCGTGTTTGTCACTTCGACCGATAGCGATGACGAGGGACGCGAGTTGTTGAAAATGTTTGGCATGCCGTTCCGCGACCGCAAGACGGCCGACGCTGCCTGATCGTTGTTACTGGAGTTTTAGTGTAAGGATCCGTTGTGGCCAAGAAATCAAAAATCGCCAAGGCAAAACGCACGCCGAAGTTCTCGACTCGTCGGGAACGCCGCTGCCAGATGTGTGGCCGGCCCCGTGCCGTTTATCGCAAGTTCGGGATTTGCCGGATCTGCTTCCGCAAGTTGGCAGATCAAGGACTCATCCCCGGCGTGCGAAAGTCCAGTTGGTAAGCAAATGGTGCAAGTAAGAGGAACGTACCGACCATGATGACAGACCCCATTGCTGACATGCTCACACGGATTCGCAATGCGATCACCGTTGAGCGACCACATGTCGATATCCCGTTGTCTCACGTCAAACGCGGTTTGGCGGAAGTCCTCAAACGTGAGGGCTACATCTGGGATTGGGCGGAGGTCGATGGCCAACCGGTCAAATTGTTGCGGATCGAATTGAAATATGGTCCCAGCGGCGAGAAAGTGATTCGCCACGTAAAGCGGGTTAGCAAACCAGGATGTCGCATTTATCGCGGCGTCCGGGATCTGCGGCCGATCCTGAATGGATTGGGAATCTCGATCTTGAGTACCAGCCAAGGGGTGATGAGCGATCGCGAAGCGCGGTTGAAGAAAATCGGCGGCGAAGTGTTGTGCGAAATCTGGTAGCAGTGTTAATAGCGAGAACGTAAACATGTCCCGCATCGGAAAGTTGCCGGTCGCCGTACCCGCCGGAGTGACCGTGAAAATTGAAAAACGCCAGATTTCAATATCTGGTCCCAAAGGGAATCTTAACTGGACGCATCGGCCGGAACTGGACGTTCAATGGCAGGATGCCTCGCGCGAAATTGTCGTTACCCCCAAGCACGCTGATCGACAAACACGCGCCTTGCATGGTTTAACCCGCGCGATCCTGGCAAACATGGTTGAGGGTGTGACTCAAGGTTACGAGAAAAAGCTGGAACTGCAGGGCGTGGGCTATGTCTGCAGCCTGTCGGGCAATTTGTTGACGCTGCGCGTCGGATTGGCAAACGAACTCAAGCGGAATGTCCCTGAAGGTTTGCAAGTCGAATGTCCGGACCAGACTCACATCAACGTTCGCGGATGCGACAAGCAATTGGTCGGGCAGTTCGCCGCCGAGATTCGTTCGCTCCGAAAACCTGAGCCCTACAAAGGAAAGGGCATTCGGTACGTTGGCGAGCATATCAAGATCAAACCCGGCAAATCGGCGACCTAACAACTAACAACACACTGAATGGGTTAAGTCACAGGCATCAACATGAAACGAGAAAAATCACTTAACGTTCAGCGTTGGCGGCGGGCGAATCGAGTCCGCAAGCGGACTCGCGGTAATCTGCTCCGGCCGCGGATGACTGTGTTTCGCAGCAACGCGAACCTGTATTGTCAGATTATTGACGACCAGGCGGGTTGCACATTGGTTTCGGCCAGCACCCGAGACAAGGATCTCCGCGGACAGCTCGGCAAGTCGGCCAACAAAGAAACGGCGCAGCAATTGGGAAAAATTGTGGCCGAGCGGGCTTTAGCGGCAGGGATTACTCAAGTTTGTTTTGACCGAGGCCGGTACAAATATCATGGCCGGGTGGCGGAACTGGCCGCTGCCGCGCGCGAAGCGGGATTGTCGTTCTAGTTTTATTTATTGCGGAGTGCAGAAGCGTGTCGAACGAGATACAAGATCAACGGGTCGAGCGAACGGTCAAAATCAAACGGTGTGCCGCCGTGGTGAAAGGCGGACGCCGGTTCAGTTTTGCGGC
>DAOLCX010000329.1:0-4201 GCA_035327685.1 Pirellulaceae bacterium
CGGCATGCGTGAGCCGCGTCAAACTCCACCAGGAGATCGCGCGCGGTGGCCATCGTGTCCCAATCCGAGCGGCTCCCCATAATCCCGCCCCCTCGTGGCGCACCATTGGTCGTGGAAGTCAGGTTTTCGGGGTCGCTTGTTGCCACGCCGCGTCAGGCTCCAGCTCGCTAAATGGCGTCTCCAAACAACAGTTTAGCAATGCCAGCCCAATTTACACAGCGGGGGAATTGTGTCATTTCAGATGACTTACCGACCGGATTCGATCAGGATCGTGTTTGGGCGGTCCATTTCGGTGGGCGCAGGGAGGGCTTTCAATTGCGTCTTGAGCTGCTGAAACAACCGGCACGCATTTTCGAAGCTTCGAAAAATTGAGTTGTTCTGGCTCAGTTGGTCAGAGATCTGTTCGCCCAAATCGATCAATTGTGTTCGAAATTGCTCCAAGGTGATTTCAAGTTCGGTTCGATGGATCGGCGTTGGGGGCTGAGGCCGAACAGGCGATACGGAAGAAGGCGCGGGTGATACAACTGTTGCGGTTTGAGTGAAGATGGGCTGCCCGGTATCCGTTACGCGGAAGACGTGACCGCGATCGACGCGCAAAGTCGTGTTGACTGTTGAAGTCGAAGTTCCGATCGATTTCGATGGCCTGGGCTCGGCGACGGTTTGAGCCATGGCAGGTGCCGGAGTTGAAGCACCATGGGTGGCGCCGGTCAACTCTGTCGCCACGGTGTAAAACAGTTGGTCGATAGCATGACGCGTGCGCGCAGCTTCCGCTTGGTTCGACATGGTTTGATTCTCGCTTCAATGACGCGTCAACACCTGCCAGCGACCTTGTTGCGGTACCCGCGCAGCATTTGGAGTCGGTGCAACAGGAAGTTGTATCTGTGTTCCAAGTATCGACTAACCGGACCTGAATCGTTTGAAAATGTTCCAACTTGTGCGGTGGTAATGGCCATAGGGACTGGGCAAATTTGACACGCTACCGACGGCTTCCGGCCCTGGGGCTATTTCCACGGTCTTCGCCGACGTCAAGAATTTTTGGCAAGCAAAACGGGCCAAGGACTCATGCCCGAGCAGCCCTGGTCGATTCAACAAGGCCCGCAGATTCTCACTTTGTTTGGCCATAAATGCGTGAGCCGACGATCACAAACTCGCCCATATCCCCCCGTTTCAGCCTTGAAGACCGGCCAAATCTTTGAACAATGATTGATTGGACTTTGGACTAAACCGCTAAGGGATGACCATGAGAATAGAGCCGATCGGCGAAAAAGTCGTCGTCAAACGGTTGGATGCGGATGAAACCACATCGGGGGGGATTTTGCTCCCCGATTCGGCCCGCGAAAAATCGCGGCAGGGGAGGGTATTGTCCGTCGGTGCCGGAAAACTGCTGGCCAATGGAACCCGCCAGCACCCCCAAGTTCGAGAGGGGGATCGCGTTGTCTTCTCAAGCTACGCCGGCACCGAGATCAAATTGAACGGCGACGAGCTATTGATCATGTCCGAATCGGATATTCTGGCAATAATGGAGTAAGGCCTCGGGCGGATTGCACTTTCGTAATCGTTCGCAAAGTCTGGCGGGAAAGTGTGTTTGTTGAACAATTGTCCTCAATTGTTCATCATTCAACGATGGTAAACCCAGCCAGGGTTTGAGACAATTGAGGACAATTGTTCAAAAATGTCGTGAACGTTTACGCACTTTTTGTGCTTCTCCCGGGTTCAACAGTAGTTACAATTTCTTGGCCTGACGGGGTTGGCCGGGACGCGCGGTTTAACGTTGAGGAGAGGTCATGAGGCATTTCATTTGTTCGTTGCTCTTTTGGGGTTGCATGGTTCATGGCGGGCTGGCCCAGGAGGTTGCTCCCCCGCAACTGGCTGCAACCAACATTGCGTCCGATGCACAGGACTACGATGAAGTCGTGCGAAAAGCTGTCCAATATTTGCTGGACCAAGGCCAAGACATCGAGGATGGATCGTTCAGCAAACAATTGGGACCGGCGGTTACGGCACTGGCGGCCACAGCGCTGATGAAACACGGATTGCCAGCGGAGCATCCGCGAGTCGCCAAAGCTCTGGAATATCTGTTGCAGTTTAGGCGCGACGATGGCGGTTTTTATTCGGAACATAGTGTGTTGCAAAATTACGAAACGTCGATTGCCATATTGTGCTTGAGTGAAGCTAATCGCGACGGCAGATACGATCAAATGATCCAACAAGCCGCCAATTTCTTGCGACGTTTGCAGTGGGACGAAGGCGAGGGCCACGATCGTTCCAGCCCTTTTTATGGCGGAGCCGGGTACGGCGCGAGCAAACGACCTGATTTGAGCAATACCAGCTATTGGATTGAAGCCATGGTCGCCGCAGGCGAAGATGTCAACAGCACCGCCATGCGCAATGCGATGCTGTTCAACGCCCGCTGCCAAAACCTGGTGGGTCCCGAAAACCTGGGAACATTTGCGCAACTGGCTACTGACGAGGATCGGGGTGGGTTTATCTACTCGCCCGTCAACGACGGAGAGAGCAAAGCCTCGACTTCGGAATCAGGCGGATTGAGAAGCTATGGGTCGATGACTTATGCGGGTTTGAAGAGTTTTTTGTATGCCGGGGTGGACCGGGATGACATTCGCGTCCAAGCCGCCGTGGATTGGATTCGCCGACACTACGACGTCACCAAGAATCCGGGGATGGATCAACAGGGTGTGTTTTACTACTACCAGGTATTTGCCAAGGCACTCGCCGCGTTAGGGGACGATGACTTTGTCGATGCCCAAGGACTTCCCCATCCATGGCGAGCCGATTTGATACAGGAATTGAAGCGGCGACAACAGCCCGATGGTTCCTGGATCAACTCGGCAGACCGCTGGTACGAAAGTGATCCCAACCTGGTGACCAGCTATGTCCTGTTGGCGTTAGTTCACTGCAAGTGATATGGGAGTTTAAACAACGCCGCTTTGGTTGAGAAAAGCGACTTGTTCCGGGGATAACGGCTCCCAAAGGTCTCGCGGGATGATCGTGGTTTGAGGATCGATTACGGCCCGACGCTGGCCGCCGGATTGATGAGTTGGTTCGCAAAATGAGCAGCCAATCAATGACGCGCCAGTGAAATTGGCGCCTCGCAAATCGGCTCCGCTGAAATTGGCCCCTTCGACGTCGGCGTGAACAAATAGTGCATCGCGCAGGTCGGCTTCTTCGAAATGAGCATTTGAGAGGTTGGCCCTGGAAAAGTCGGCTTGCCGCAATTGACTGCCGCGAAAATCGGCATCGCGCAATTGCGCTCCACTGGCCCGCAATGCGTTGAGATTGCGGCCGCTGGCGTCAATGCTGCGCAAATCCTGCTGTGAAAAATCTCGAGATTCAATCAACCGCTGCGCCGTGCGGCGGTCAATGGTGGGGGCCATGTACCGCTGTTCCAGCATCGGATCGGCAGTGTTGTGATATCCCGATTCGGCCTCCCAAAACCCCATTCGGTCTTCACTTAAAAGTTCAATGCGCGCCAACCATTTGACACTCTTGTAAAAATATCGCCCTGGAACGATATTCCGGATCGGACCACCGTGTTCGACTCCGAGCGGTTTGTCGTGGCATGTTAGAGCAATCAACGTCTGGCAAGCCAACGCATCGGATAGTGGGAGTGACGAACTGTGCCCGCGCGCAGAATTGGCGATGAAGGAAACAAACTGGGCTTCGTGTTGAACTTTGGCTTGATCTAACAAATCTCGCAACAGAACGCCAGAGAAAGTCATGTCCAATATCGACCATCTGGTGACGCAATGAATATCGGTCACCAACGTAGACTGCGGCAATTCCAGCAAGTCGGCCGCACTCCAAGAACGAGGCTGGTGCACGAGACCCGCGATTTCCAAATGCCCCAATTCGGCGACAGAGGCCGGTGACTTTTCGCCGATGATGGGCCATTTGCCGGGAGCGGCAAGCTGTTGACCGGGAGGTAACCTGGATGCGGATGGAATCATCGATGACCGTATCAAATTGACTAAAGTCGCGTCTTGGTTTTGACGACAGTTTACACCTTCCCAGGACTCTCTTTCTAGCCTGACGCAGTCTTTTTGGCATTGGCGATGTTGGGCACGCTGTGTGCAGTGAGTTGTGGATGGATGATCATCCGGATGTATCCTGTTCAGTTTTTGGGAGGGTTGCGATGAAACGTATCTTGGTTGCACTTGCGGTAGTGGGTCTGCTTGCCTATTTC
>DAOLCX010000330.1:0-4198 GCA_035327685.1 Pirellulaceae bacterium
GCCGTGACGAGGATATGCCGGCGATCATCGCGAGTTCGGTCCATGAAGGTATGCACAGTTTCACCCAAAGCCTCGCGCGGCTGGTCAGTGAAGGATACGTCGATCAGAAGGTGGCCGAGCGCTACGCGCCCAACGTGGACGCCCTGCGGAGCCGACTGCGAGGTATCGATGTCAAGGCCGATTCTCTGATCTCGCGCACCAAGCACTAGCGTTGTTCAAAATCAGGCCTAGCCACGTTTGTCAAAGAGTGAAATCGCCCCGCGGTGTCGCCGTTGGTCAACTGTTGATTCACTCAGGGATCGCCGCAAACTCGCGAATCCACTGCGTGGGGAGCGACCGCTTCTCGCGGTTGCCTCCCGGAATCTGCTCGCATTCCGCATAGCGCTCAACCGGGTAACCGACAAAAACCGCGCCGGCCAAACGTTCTTGAAGCGGGATCCCCAACAGCTCAAAACTGGTGATCGAGCCGAGTTGCCCGCCACTGGACCAATAGGTCGGCAATTCCGCGGCTTCTAATGCCAACAGCAAGGACTGAATCATCGCCCCCACTGCCAGTGTGTGCTCGAAATTAACCTGTTGCAATTTCTGGGGATCCGGAATCTCTGCGCCAGTATTTGGTACTTCGGTAATGAGCACCAATGCTCCGCAGGCCGACAACATGCCGGGGAGTTTATTTCCCGGTTTGACATCGGTAAACAACTGAGGAAACGCCGCAGCTAACTGTCGGCACGTGGCTTGCCACAAGATCGTAGCACGCCAGGGTTCCGCCAACCCGTTGGCTTGACGCGCAAAATGAAACGGCGCCCAACCGGCCGATACCACAGCTTCCCGAACCAGCGCGTCGCAGTTTCGCGCGATGTCATCGGGAATAGAAACAGGGGCGCCGACATCGGCCAAGATCTTGGTCGTTTTTCGACGACGGATCAAAGCGGTCGTCCATTCAAACGGTGATGCATTCATGAGGAGTTACTACAGGTCGCACTTCCAATGTCGCTCTCGACTGCGAACGGATTCGCCAGGCCCACTATCCTAACATGCGATACATGGGAGCGGGATGGACTCAAGAGAGGAGCGGCAGTCTTCTTCGCGTCAACATCCGGACTGAATAGCGCGGTTGTTGACTGTACACCGTCCGCTACCTGCGCAGTTTCTTGGGGTTTGTACTTGTCCGTCCGGATCGGAGCACCCGGTCCAATCGGCAGGCCCAATACAAACACCCACAAATAGAACATGATCGTCCAGGCGATGATAAAAATAATCGAAAAGGGCATCATCATGCTGATCAGCGTTCCGATCCCCAATCGTTTGTCGTAGCGGCAGGCAAACGAATAGATGATGCCGAAATAGGACATCATGGGGGTGATGACATTGGTCGCGCTGTCGCCAATCCGGTAAGCGCATTGAGTCAGTTCAGGACTATATCCGGACCGCATCAAAATCGGGACAAAAATCGGGGCAGTCACGGCCCACTTCGCGCTAGCGCTCCCCATCAATAGATTGATAAATGCGCACAAGATGATAAACGGTATGAAAATCAAATCGTTTTTCATCCCCATCGCGGCAATCAAATTGGAACCGGCCACCGCGATGATCTCACCGAATTTACTCCAATTGAAATAACTGACGAATTGGGCCGCGAAAAAGACCAGGACGATGTAGAGCCCCATGGATCGCATCGAGTCGGCCATGGCGTCGATCACGTCTCGGTCGGAGCGCATGGTTCCGACACACCAGCCGAACACGAACCCCGGCACAATGAAACCCATGAAAATCAAGGCCACCACGCCCCGCGTCAGCGGCGAACTCAACAAATTTCCGTTGTCCGCATTTCGCAGCGCGCCATAATACGGAATCGACAACAATGTCTGATTGAACACGCCGCGCCATCCGGACTTGATCGGGATATCGTACGTTGGGGCCTCAAACGGTTTGACCTGTTGAGTCGGCAACCTTTCGTCTCCAAGGTGGGCCGGTGGATGATCCAGGAGCCATTGCTGTCGAGCCGCCTCGGTCCGCGCGCGGGCCTGTTCCAGATCAGCCTCCGACCATTGGACGACATCTCGCCATTTGAGTTTTTTGTCCGTATCGGTCGGGGCCGAGATCATCTCCAAGGTCGAAAACAACGGGCCTGCCAGAATCGTAATCGCGATGGCCACCAACACGACGGACAATCCAGTCCAGCGCAGCGCCCGTCGTTCATCTCGCGTCAACCGCTGTACAGAGATGCTCGGCTGCAAGTCCTCGGCCGCCTGGTTGGGATTGTATGGCCCTAATTGGGGTTCCACGATCGCCACCGTAATCCACGTGCCGAGGGGAGTAATCAGAAACACGCTGGCCATCATGAAGTACAAATTCACTGCCGCGTGAACTTCGTATTCTGGGTCAATGATCCGCGCGGCCTGTTGCGTGAACCCCGCCAACAAAGGATCGACCGTTCCCAACAGCAAGTTGGCACTGTATCCACCGGAAACGCCGGCATATGCGGCAGCTAACCCCGCCAACGGATGCCGTCCCAACGAATGAAAGATTGCCGCTCCCAACGGAACGATCAACACATAACCAATTTCCGAAGCCGTATTCGAAATCACTCCTGCAAATACCAGCGCGGCAGTCACCATCGTTTTGGGCGCGTCCAATACGATCAACCTCACCACAGCCGACAGCAACCCGCTCTTCTCGGCCACGGCAACTCCCAGGAGTGCCACCAGAACTGTTCCCAACGGAGCGAACTCGACAAAGTTCTTGACCAGGTTCTCGACAATGCGCCGGATGCCATCGGCGTCCAACAGCGACACGGCCCGAATCACACCGTCGGGTGATCGCTCTTTGCTCCCCACGGGTCGAGGGTCTTCCACGGACAGTTCAAAATAGGCTGCCACGGCGCTGGCCACTACGACCAATAGGGCAAATGCCGCAAACATGGTGACCGGATTGGGCAACAGATTTCCCAACCACTCAATCATTCGGAGAAATCGCCCGACAAAGCCGCTAGCGGCCGGCCGTGCATCTGTGCGTTCGGAATTGGTGGAAGTCACAGCGCTCCCCTGTTTGTCAGATTTCCCAGCTTGTCAGGCTATCCAGCCAGACACCTACTGCTTTTTTCCAACTCAATGTTGCGGTTGACCGAATTAGCCGTTGGGCATGAGCCCCGTTATTTGCCGCCGAATCAGTGGCTAATGCCATTCGGCTGGTCCAAAATAAAAAGGAAACAAAGCAATACTCCACTTTTCAGTGATCCTTGCCAAAGAGAATCGTAATTTTTTGGAAATCGGCTGGGAAGAGTGCTTGCACCTATTTGCGTCGGTTCCCAACCGCAAGATACAATGCGCGTGGCGGCCGAATCACAATGACACGGCGCGTCGGTACTTTTGCACAAAGGAGTCTGGATATGTCAACCGTTGCCTCAACTCCCGTGAAGTCATCGCCCAAGAAGCGACCGAAGATCGAGTACACTCAATTGTTTATCGACGGGCAATGGTTGCCGTCGGTGAGCGGTAAGACCTTTCCCACGATTTGCCCGGCGACCGAAGAAAAGATTGCCGACATTGCCGAGGGAGACGCGCCGGACATCGATCGCGCCGTCAAAGCGGCTCGCCGCGCGTTTGACGAAGGACCGTGGCGGACAATGAATGCTCGCCAACGCGGCCGGTTGATGTTTCGCTTGGCCGATTTAATTGAAGAGCATATCGACGAACTGGCGGCGCTGGAATCGCTCGACAACGGCAAACCGGTCCGCGACGCGCGCAAATATGATTTGCCGCTGACCATCGAGTGCCTGCGATACTATGCCGGATATGCCGACAAGATTCACGGGCAGACGATTCCGATTTCCGGCAATTATTTTTGCTACACGCGGAAAGAGCCGGTCGGAGTCGTGGGGCAAATTATCCCGTGGAACTTTCCGATGCTGATGACTGCGTGGAAGTGGGGGCCAGCTCTCGCCGCCGGTTGCACGATTGTCATGAAACCGGCCGAGCAGACGCCGTTGACCTGTTTGAAGATGGCGGCGCTGGCCCAAGAAGCCGGATTCCCCGACGGCGTGATCAACGTCGTACCGGGATATGGACCGACGGCGGGCGGTGCGATCGTCGCGCATCGCGGTGTGGACAAAGTCGCCTTCACGGGTGAAACCACCACGGCCCAAACTATCATGCGCGGCGCGGCGGATTCGTTGAAGCGGATCACCTTTGAATTGGGC
>DAOLCX010000331.1:0-4190 GCA_035327685.1 Pirellulaceae bacterium
GTAAAAAAAGAAGCCCGCGTTGTCCATCTCGCGGAGTTTTTCCAACTTGGTCATCGGCGTGCTCGATTCCTCTCCCGGTGGACGCAGGTCGTCCTGCAGCGCACTGACAGCTGGGAGTCTGGTATCGGGATCCATCTGAGGGACTTGGGGCAAACTGCCACCGATCCACAAAATGAGCACAACCCAGCAATTCAACAAGAACCCGACAAACACCACCCAATTCGCCCGGCGACGCCCGTAAAACTCACTGATGATGTCCGTGCACAAAAACGTGATCGGATAAGGGAGCACGCCGACCGCCAGTGCAAAATTCAGTCCACCCGGCCCAGCCCACTGACCCCAGTTCCATCCTCCATCGCCTGGTGTGTAGCTGGCCAACACCATAAACCGACTGATTCCCAAAATGTTGAGCATGGTCAACGATCCCAGAAACAGCCCAGCAAAAATCAAAAACACACGTTCGCGACGTGCCTGCAAGGGACTGGCTTCAATAGGATGGAGGGATGCCATGAGCTTTATCGGTTCTCAGGTTCCCATTGTTCGTCACGGGCAAAATACATCACGTGCTGCCAAGGAAGTTTGTCGAACTGATCGACCAGGCGAAATCCATTGGCCGGGAACTCTTTCATGATCTGCTCTTTGCTCATTTTATGCAGTGGCAGGATCGGTACTTTGGGGTCTTCCGCACGGAATTCGACCAGTGCGATTTTGCCCTCTGGCTTCAAACTGGCCCGAATGGCTGCCAGCATCTCTTCGGGATGTGAAAACTCGTGATACACGTCCACCATCAATACCAAATCGATCGAGTTGCGCGGCAAGCGCGGATCATGTGCCGAGCCCAATATCGGCGAAATATTCTCAATGCCGGCTTGTTCCATGCGGTTTCGCAACATCACCAACATTTCGGATTGAATATCAACCGCCAACACGCGGCCTCGCTCGCCGATCAATTGGGCGATGGGCAAAGAGTAAAAGCCATTTCCGCACCCCATGTCGCAAACCGTCATGCCGGGTCGCAACGGCAAATTGTTCAACAGGAGCGAGCAGTCTTCTTCGCGATCCCGAGTCTCTCGCATCAACCAGGCGGCCCCGGCATAGTGCATGGTCTGCGCGATGCGCCGCCCCATGTACTCGTCACGAGGTTCCGGAATCTGACGCTGGGTATTGTCTTGAGCCCAAGCGAAACTCGCGCAGATCCCCAACACAATTCCCGCGATGGGCAGGCACCAGGCATGGCGTTTTAGCATCGAAAGTTCCTCCCGCGGGACCGTCTCAATAGGCTACCCGCCAACGCCTGTTGAACAACCATACGATCAAACACAACAATACTCCATTCAACAACAGTGTGAACCCAGTGTACATCCCGAAATGCCGGATTTCATCCAACTGAACTCCCATCCATACGTTCGGATCACCCGTGGCAGGCCGGACCCAGTAACGCAATTCCCCTATTTCGTCACTCATATAAATAGGGACTTCATGTGCGGCGGCAAACGGGCTAGTAATCGTCAGCATACTCGCCACCTCTTCAAAACGGCTGGCCGGGAAAAATTGTGTCGCAAAAAACGAAATGGCTGGAGTCCCCAAATACAAAGCCACAATCAACAGGTAGGTCACGATCAGACTGGTCGAGGTCTTGCGAAACAACGTCGAGCAAAAGAGCGCCACGCTCGCCGACGTGACGCAGGTCAATAAAATGATGAACATGTAAGCCAGGATTGACGGCAAATTGGACAGGTAATCGCCGACCGTCAATGCGGCTAACAACAATGGCCACAACAGGAACGATGTCAAGACGCTCGACACCCGCAACCCGGAAAACAGCTTGCCCCACAGGATTTGCCAGGGCGATAACAAGGTCGTCAACAACAAGTCCAACGTCTGTCGTTCCCGCTCACTCGTCACGCTTCCCGCTGAAAACACCGGCCCAATCAACATGTTAAACAGCAATACGTAACTGATATACCACGGAATCAACGGGCGAATCCAATATAGAAAG
This sequence comes from Pirellulaceae bacterium, assembly GCA_035327685.1. Taxonomy (GTDB): domain Bacteria; phylum Planctomycetota; class Planctomycetia; order Pirellulales; family Pirellulaceae; genus BJ22. The sequence goes on from DAOLCX010000331.1 coordinate 2,000, forward strand.
ACCGCCATCAAGGGAATCGCCAATACGATGCTGATCTGAATCACCAACCGCAACATCAGCGTCCCTTGACCGAAAATCTCGCTGCGCATCTCTTTGTCAAAAACGGGGTTGATGCCATCATTCATCAGCCCAGCACGTTTGCGCGGCGTGAATAACTTGTCGGGGAAAGCGTCCTGCTGCAACACCAAACCGACTACCTGCTGCGCTTCCTGCTCCAGGTCGATCACGTTCGACCCGGATACATACGCGTCGGGGGGATAGAGCAAACGCGAGGCGGTCATGAAAAACAGAGGGATGGTCAACGCCATTCCCAATCCCGGCATGACCACCAGCATGATGTCCAAGCGCATCTGCCCCAAACCTGCCCGGCCCATCATCAGCCAGAACATGACCACCGCCATCACAAACGGCAAAATGATCAAGTACGACGACATCAGCGAAGCGGTGGTGCGTTTGAATAGGCTGCCGCAATAAATGCTGATCATGCCAAAAGTCACCACACATGAAATCAACCCGACATAGGCCGCCAGCACCTCATAAATGGACACGCCGCCCAAGGGCAAACACAACATGACCACCGGCAACGATGAGAACACCAAGACGGCCAGATGGGTCAATGCTGCCACCAACTTGCCCCACACAATCGCTGTCGGCTGCAACGGACTGGCCAACAACAGCTCAAAAGTCTTCCGTTCACGTTCGCCAGAGATCGCCAACGCGGCAAAGCTGGGGGCCATGAATGAGACCAACACAAAGTTCCCCAGAAAGAACAGATCGACTAACAACCGCGTCGATTGCGGATTCTCAGACAAGTCCAACACGGCCTCGACCGGCCAGGCCAAAAAGACGACGCCTGACAACAAGGCCAGATAGACAACCAGCAAGATCATGGCTCGCCAGGTGCGCAAGTTGACCAATAACTCGCGATTCAAAACGGGATTCTTCCAGCCAATCATCGGGTTTCCGGGAGCATCATGTTTGAACGATCCGACACCTCGGACCCGTTTGACCCGTCCGAACCATCCATCCTACCAGCCCCCGAGGCGCTTCTAATACGGTCTCTTATTCAGTCGAGCTTGCACCCGCAACGGGAGCCCCTGGATCCGCAGAAAACCTTCCGCATCTGTTTGATCGTACGAGCCCCCGCCTTCCATCGTGGCCACCGATTCATCGTAAAGGCTGACCGGACTGCTGCGACTGGCAACGCGAATCGAGCCGCGAAACAACTCTAGTGCGACTTCGCCTGTCACCGTCTGCTGCGCTTCGCGTATGAACGCCAACAAACAGTCGAACTTGCGCGAATACCAAAAACCATAGTAAACCAATTCGGCCACTTCGGGCGCCAACCTGTCTCGAAGATGCATCAGGTCACGGTCCATGGTCAATTGCTCAATGTAGCGGTGAGCGTCGTACAAGATAGTCATACCGGGCGCTTCGTACACCCCTCGGCTTTTCATTCCGACAAACCGATTTTCTACAATGTCTATGCGACCAATGCCATGGCGCCCGCCGATCTGGTTCAAGGTTTGGACAAGCTCCAAAGGCGACAGTCGCTGGCCGTTGACGGAAGTCGGCACGCCCTGTTCAAACGTAATCACGACTGACTCCGGTTCATTCGGCGCTTGCTCAGGGGCCACCGTCATGCCGAAATCGACCAGGGCCACTCCGTTGATGGTCAAGTCTTCCAGCCGTCCGGCTTCGTAGCTGATATGCAGTACGTTTTCATCGCTGCTGTAGGGTTTGCTCGCGGTGGCCTTGACCGGAATCCCTCGCTCTTCGCAGTAAGCAATCATTTCGCTGCGGCCGGCAAACAAATTCCGGAACGCGGCCAACCGCCAGGGGGCCAGGACGCGAATCTGGCATTCCAAAGCTTCTGCAGTCAATTGGAATCGGCACTGATCATTGCCTTTCCCCGTGGCGCCATGCGCATAGACCGAGGCTCCGACGTCACGGGCCACTTGCAAACACGCTTTGGCGATCAAAGGCCGCGCAATGGCTGTCCCCAACAAGTACGTTCCTTCATACCGGGCTTGCCATTGCATGACCGGAAAAGCGAAATCGCGGCAGAGTTCTTCGCGGGCATCGACGATTCTCGCAGACGCCGCTCCGATGTTCCGCGCCTTGTCCAAAATCGCCTGGCGATCTTCACAAGGCTGGCCCAGATCGACATAAACGGCATGGACTTCGTATC
>DAOLCX010000332.1:0-4176 GCA_035327685.1 Pirellulaceae bacterium
AGCCTCCGTGGTACCAGCCGCCAGAACGGCTACCTCGATACCATGATTATCGTAAACTGCCGTGGTTGGTGGTATGTCCACCTGTTCTCGGACCGCCAAGACAAATCGGTGGTCGGGCGAAATGTCGAACGAGGTATGATTCAGCGGCGAACTGGTCAGGCGTTGATGTTGTTCACCCGAACTGAGCCGCACGCGATGAAGTTGAGCATTGTACGGATTCAAATCACTGAATGCTGTGTAATAGAACCAATCGTTGGCTTCATCGATCTTTTCCACGCGGCCACACGGATAGTCGGCCGGTGCCGACAACGGGTGCAGTAAGCGCCCGTCCAGATGACGCAATTCAAAATGCCTGAACCCCGTCCGCTCCGACTCCCACACAAATCGTTCGCCATCGGACAAAAACGTCATCGATGGCGAGTTGTTCTGCCAGGCCTCTTGATGTTCGGTTACGACCACGCGCACGGCGCCGTTGTCGATGTTGATCGCCAACACGTCCAACTCGTTTTGATGGCGGTTGGTGCGATTGACCAGGATTTCATCGCCCTGCGGCGCGAAACGGATGTTGTACAGATACTGGCGCTCTTCGCCGGGAATCTCGAACCGTCGCGTCGATTGTGTCGCCAGGTCATATACCAACAAGGCGACTTGCGGGTTGAGGTCCCCCGCCTTGGGGTACCGGACCGACAGGAGCTGTGTATATAGGTCATGATTGTTCAACGTCAGGTAATAATCCTTCATCCCCCGTTCATCGACTTCGTAGAACACGAGCTTCGCGCCATCCGGCGACCACCACATGGCTTCGTTCTGGTTGAGTTCCTCGCCATATACCCAACAACATGTGCCATAGCGGACTAGTTCCGTTCCCGCAGTCGTCACCACGACGGGTTCTCCCTGTCCGTCCGCCGACTCGATAAAGACGTTGTTCTCGCGATAGACCGCGTTCCATTTCCCGTCGGGCGAAGGTTCGATGGTCCGTTGTTGAGCTCGTGCGACGGGACGCCGACGAGGAGGGCGCGCTGTCCCCTGTAAATTGTCGGTTTCCGCTTGTTCGCTCTCCGCGCCCTCGAAGTCACTGATGGCGAAAGTCGTCAGATCCAAGGTCTGGCGTTGATTGCCAACGGAATAATCCAGCGCCGACCCATCGGCTCTCCACCGCGACTGGTTGACGCGCCCTCCTCCACCTAATCGAGATCTCGCTTCGTTGATTTGACGATAACGCTCGTAGCCCGGAAGCTGCTCAAACGTCAAATCGATCGATTGGGCCGCAAGTTGACTAACCGACCACAAACTCATCAACACCCAAGCCGACAAAGCGCGCATAATCATTTTTAGTTGAATCTCCCATCAACGTTGGATTGCTTTCGAATTCGCCGCATCATTGTAACCGATTTCATGGTGAAGGCAGGTCCTCATCGCCAGCCCGGCTGCGGCCAAAAAACTCGCGCAAATTACTCCCTGATTTAGATGACACTGGCAGAACTTCGGGTATCGCGATGGACAGGTTTGGGAATCGATTCCAACCGAATTTCAGTCAGAGGGAACTTTCCAACAATTGAGACCGTTTGCCGCGTGCCTCAGGCTCGTATCTTCGCCAGTTGTTTTTCCAGGCGCTGCGGGCTGACGGGAATTTTCGTCCCGAGTGACTGAGCAAACAGTGATACACGCAGTTCTTCAATCATCCAGCGAAAAGTGATCAATTCCGGATCAATCCAGCCTTGCAGTTCGTGTTGCTGTTGGCGCTCTATGTATGTATTCCAAAACTTGGCAACCGTTTCGGCCGCACTGTCGGGGGCTCCACCGCGCGACTTGTCCCAGCGGACTTGCATCGCCGACAAGTACCTGGGGTAACACATCAACCACTCCCATGGGACATCCTCCAAAAAATCATCGGCCAGCAGCGCGCGCAGCTGGTTTTGCAAATCAGAACGGAGTGCGGCGCGACTCGTATCGGTTTTCCCCAACCGCAGATCGACTTGATGTACACCTTCGGCCAGTTGCGGAAGCCAGCGGGCGATGTCGCTGGTCGCTGCCGTCAATTGGCCCCCTGCCTCCGCCAGGCGTTTCGCAAAAGCACTGGGGTCGCGCGGCAATTCGCGGCCTTCAACCAATCCCACGCGCACGATCAGATCGCCCAAGCGACGCTTCAGGTCTTCCGCCGCGACCCAGCGACTCAATTTGACTTCGCACATCTCACGTTGCGGAAGCCAGGCGACTTGCGTCCGCACGTCTTTTCGCCTGGCCAATTGTAACAGCCGTACCAAACCGCGCCGCGAAACGTGCTCGGCCCGCTCCAGTGAATCCATCAAGCGCAGCCCCACCGCGTCCCCCTGATCTACAATCGCCGGAAAGGCCGCGATCCGGACCGAACCTCGCTGGACTTCCACCGAACGGGACAGTTCGCCCCACGTCCAATCGTTCAAACCATTGCAATGCCAATCTGGATCGTTCGCAGCCACCTCGGTCGGGCGCCGTCCCAATTGGCGGTTGATTTCGATCAAAGAACGGCCCTGGCCGACGACCTGTTTCTTGTCGTCGAGCACTTCTACGCGAACCAGCCACTGCGGCTCAATCTGCTCCCGGTCAAACTGGCCGACCTCGATCGGCTCCCCGGCAATCGCGCTCAGTTCCCGCGCCACCGCTTGCCAGAAATCACCGCGCCCCGCCGCCACTTTGGCCAACACGCGCTGAGCCACCTGAGGTGCGGGGACCAGACTTCTGCGCACCCCTTTCGGCAAACTGCGAATCGCCGCCACGATCCGCTCGCGAAGGAGTCCCGGAATCAGCCAGCCCAACTGTGTATCGTCGATCTGCCCCAGCGATTCCACGGGGAGTTGAATCGTGGCTCCGTCCCGGTCGTCCCCCGGAGCAAACTCGTACGTCACCGGAACTTGCAGTGTCCCCACGGTTACACGATCTGGGAATTGTTCCCCGGCTTGATCTGCCGAAGGGTCGAGACCGAGATCGCCCAGGCTCATCCGCAGATGATTGTCAAGCTCCGGCCTCTCGCGCAGTACCTGCCGCAATGATCTGACATCACATGCTTCGTTCGGCACACGCTCCAAGTAAAAGCGGGCGATTTGATAAGGCTCGACGATCCATTGGCGTTGCCGCGTTTTCTTGGCCAACGTCTCGATCGAATCGAGCAATTGACGGTTGTGGTCCAGGAACGGAAAAGTCGATCTCAATGGTCCTTCGACTATCCCCTGTTCGATAAACAGACGCCGCGCCCCCTCCGGATCGATCGGACCGTAGTGAATCCGCCGCCGCGAGACGATCGGCAGTCCAAACAGGGTGACCGTCTCATAGGCCATCGCGGTTTCCTGCTTGTCGCTCCAAAACGGATCGGCCACCGAACGTTTGACCAGGTGTTCGGCCAAAGACTCCAACCACTCCGGGTTAATCGCCGCGATCGTCCGCCCGTAACGGCGTGTCGTTTCCACTAACTCTGCTGCGACAATCCACTGCGGAAGTGCAGGTTTCGAATTCGGCAGAGCAGGGGAGGATCCTGTCTTCCTCGCCGAGGGCGCCTCCGGAGACCTGGACGTTCGGACCAGACTGGAACCCGGCCACAACACGAACCTGATATTCCCTGCGCCGGTGTACTCTGCCCGTTCATCCCGGCGGGCGATGCCGGACAACAACCCCGAGACGACCGATCGATGAATGGCGTCGCTGTCATCCCGGCAATATGTCACAGTCAGTCCCTGCCCTTGAGCCATCGCCAACAATTGGCGGTGGACATCCGACCATTGCTGCACCAAAGTCGGCGACAAAAAGTTCTGCTCCCAGGCTTTCCGCTGTTGGCTTCGGGACAGTTTAGCCTTGAGTGCGTGAATGAATTTCCACAGGTTGAGGAGCGTCACAAAATCGCTGCGCGGGTCATCCCACACGGCATGCGCGCGATCGGCCGCTCCTTGTTTATCAGTTGGACGGACGCGCGGATCGGGAATTTCCAAAGCCGCGGCCACGATCAGAACTTCACCCAAGCAACCACCCTCGGCCCCTTCCAGGATCATCCGGCTAATGCGCGGATCGACCGGCAAGCGACTCATTTGCCGTCCGCGCGGTGTCAAACGACGATCGTCGGTGATCGCTCCCAGCTCGATCAACGTCTGGTAGCCGTCGCGAATCAAGTCGCTCGACGGTAGATCGATCAAAGGAAACTCGGACAGG
>DAOLCX010000333.1:0-4174 GCA_035327685.1 Pirellulaceae bacterium
GTTGGCGCCGAATGGTCAACTTATCGGCGGCGATTGCCGAGGGTTTTCAGCGCGATTGGAGGTGGCCAATCAGGGAAAATGTCTTACAATTGGTCCGAGCGACAGCCAAGCAGGGCATGTTGACGACTCAGCAGCGATTTGAGAATGTGCGTGGAGCGTATCGAGTGGCGCACCGCGCGTCGGTGGTTGGTCGCCGTGTCTTGGTGATCGACGATGTGATGACATCAGGTGCGACGCTCGGAGAAATCAGTCGCGTGCTGCGTGAGGCGGGGGCAGCGCAGGGATGGTGTGGAGTCGTCGCTCCGGCTGGGCATGCAGCTTGGCGTGGATAGCTTGTTTGTTGTTAGAGTTTCGAGTTTGACGATGAAAGAATCACCAGAACCGTCAGTCCGGCGCGGCGGCGATCCCAGTTGGTTTTGGCGATCGCTTCGCCCGTTTCAAAAGGCTACCGTGCGAGGACTGGCGGTGGTTTTGCCGCCGTTGTTGACTATTGTGTTATTCATCTGGGCCTGGAATACCGTCGACCGCTTCATTTTGGCTCCGATCGAGTCGCTGGCGCGAAAGATTATTGTGTGGAACGTGCAAGAGATTGTGCCGGATGAAGAAATCCAAAGACAACTGCGAAATGGTTCGGCTAATTTTATTAAGGTCTCTAACGAATCGCCTCCCACCGTGGTAGCGTCAAACGGGCGGCGCTATGTATCGATCAAAAAAAGCTGGATCCCCTGGGAGGTTTACGAAATTGTCGATTTGGATGCCGGTGCGATGCGGGCGGTATCGGCCCAGGAGTACTATCGCGATTACGTCAGCTTGAGGTATCTGCAGCGACAGTACGTGATCCCGGCATTTTTGGCGTTGTTCGTGGGTCTGCTCTATCTGTTTGGCAAAATATTTGCGGTTGGACTGGGGCGATTGCTGTGGAATTATTTGGAGGGACTGGTCAATCGGCTCCCCATTATCCGCAATGTTTACTCGTCGGTAAAACAGGTCACCGATTTTGCGTTCAACGAAAGCGAAATCAAGTTTACGCGAGTGGTGGCCGTGGAATATCCGCGGCGCGGAATCTGGTCCATGGGGTTTGTCACGGGCGAAGGAATGGCGACGATTGCCGAGGCGGCGGGTGAACCAATGGTGAATGTATTGATGCCCACCAGCCCGATGCCGGCCACGGGCTTCACGATCACGGTTCCCAAGAGCCATACGATTGATTTGAACATCTCCGTGGATCAGGCCATACAATATTGTGTGAGTTGTGGGGTCGTGATCCCGCCTCACCAGCAATCGCGCCAACGAGGAGTGGTGATTCCTCCACTCGGTATTGCGCACTCGTCGTCGGCCGATGGGGCGCCGATGGGCGAGTCTTAATCGGCGTTGCGAACCATGAACTGGTTTGAAGCGTAAACGCATCACCTTCCTTCACGGGTGGGTTGGAACAAAGGAGGAGAACACATGCGCAGCGGTAGGATCGTAACGTTGATGGCCTGGTTGGCGCATGCTGGAATGGCTTGCTTAACGGCCTCCGCACAGCCGGACCGTTCCAGCCTCCCGCAAATTGTCCGCGTGGAGGCATACGAAGGGACTCCCTGCGGCGTCGGGCAAATCACTTTTCGTTTGCCCAAACAGTCGTGGAATTCGATTCAGCCACAAACACTGTTGCGCACGGGAGCGATTCGAATCGATGACCCTGGACACCGTGTATTGTACCCCACGTTCGGTCAACCTCCCGCGGCCCGTTTTTTCCGGGGGATCGTCGGCCCCCCTTCCGATCCAACCGACCAGCTTTACAGTTGTTGGTTTGTTTTTCGCGGGGAAGGACCGTTTGAGCTGAACGTTTTGGGATGCCAGACGGCCTCCGTTCAGGTGACACCGCGCACTCAACAGTCTTCCCGCCATCTGCGGATGTTAAATCAATGGTGGCGCGAGTACCAACGCTCCGCCGATCTGCAGCGCGAACAGGGTGATTATCCCGATCTGGTTGAGACATATCTGCTGTCGATGTTGTCTTATCGATTGCAACAACCGCTGCCCAAGGCCAAAACCGAAAGCAGCGATCCATTACAACAGACCTTCGACTTATTGCTCGATGCTGAACGTTTGCGATCCAATTTGGTGCGCGAGAGGTACCAGGGGCAAGTTGATCTCCTTCCCGCGACTGCCTCATTGCCGCCGCCGATTCAATGGACTCCGGTCCAATTGCGCGAGTTGGCCACCGATGTCGTGATTGAGCCCATTGCCGATGTGGTTCCAGTCGATTGTTTCTACTTGCGATTTGGAACCTGGGACAATCAGTTGTGGCTGAAGAAGTTGTTGGACGAATACGGTGGTGGTTTGTCCCAGATGGTGCAGCTGCGCGGTTACCAGGCTCGCATTGAATCCAAATTCCTGGACCAATTGGCCATCGAATCCACGCAATTGGATGAGTGGTTTGGCGGCAATCTGATCCAGGACGTGGCGATTATCGGCAGCGATACTTTTTTTGACTCTGGACCGGCCATCGGCGTCCTGTTACACGCCAAGGACACGCGGTTTTTGGAACGTCAATTCGATTCGCGGCGCTCGCGATTTGCGCGGCGAAATGGGGACGATGTGCAGTTGGTACAAGTGCAACTGGGTGACGATCGCGTTTCGCTACTCGCGTCCCCCAACCATCGCTATCGGTCATTTCATGCGGTGGCCGGTGATTTTCACTTACTCACGAACAGCCGCGTTATGGCAGAGAAATTCTTGGCGGGCGCTCGAGGCGGGCCCACCTTAGGCCGTTCCATGGAATTCCGGTACGCGCGGCAATTGATGGCGGTGGATCGAGACGACACGGTGTTCGTCTATTTTTCGACCGCCTTTTTCCAGCAATTGCTCAGTCCGCATTATCAGATCGAATTGCGGCGACGATCGCGCGTGATCGCCGAAATGCAAATGATGCGTTTGGCGCAATTGGCGGCTGCCGGCGAAGGTTATCCCGATGCTCCATTGGAGTTTTTGTCGTTGCACGGGTTTGTGCCACCTCGATTTTTTGAACAAGGTTGGGTGGGCCGCTACGAAATTAGCGCAGCGGGGTGGGAGGATTCAGCCCGCGGATTGCGGGGTTTTTTCTTACCCATCCCAGATGTGGAAATCACGTCCGTCACTCCTGACGAATATGCCTGGTTCGAATCACGCGCCAAGTATTTTGCGGAACATTTCAGTCAATTGGACCCATTGATGATTGGCGTCCAGAGGTTTGCTCGTGGTCCGGGTGTCGAACGGGTAGTCTTTGACGCGAGGCTGGCTCCTTTTGCTCAGGATAAATACGGTTGGCTGACGTCCGTGTTGGGTCCGCCTTTGGCGCGTTCGATTCAAAGCTCGACCGATGACGCCATCTTGTTTCAAGCATCACTCAAGGGCGTGTTTGGCGGCAATCAGCCACCCTATCATTTGTTTGGAGCCGTTCAAGACGATATGGATCCTCGACTGGACTTGAGGCCAGCTACCGTGTTTGACGCTTGGAAATTGGTGAAGCAAGTTCCCGGCTATATCGGTGCCTATCCTGCCCCGGGATTTTTGGATTGGTTGCCGAGGTTGGGAGGACAACCCGATGCGGCCGGTTACACCTATTCGCGCCTGCTGGATGTGTGGCGGTACCAGAAAGACAACTTGTCATTGGTGGCGTTTGACCGTTCACGATTGGAGCGCGTGAAGCACGATATTACGATCAAGGACGAGCCGCGGCCAGCGCAAGTTCGGATCATGGTCAAAGACTTCAACGACAGTCGTTTGCGAAATTGGGCGAACGCGGTCAATTTCCAACGAGCCTGGCAAACTTCAATCGCCAACGTGCGGCTGTTGAATACTTTGATCGATCAATTTGGAGTGAACCCTGATGACGCATTGCGCGAGGCAGAAGAGTTGCTGGATGTTCGCTTGATTTGCAGTTTGGGCGGCAAGTTTCGGTGCGTTCAGCGCCCGGGTGGCAATGTGTGGGTTTCCGATGCCTGGCCTGATTTCATGGATCCCACAGTCCCTGAGGCTTATACGGCGCCGCTGTTGACCTGGTTTCGCGGTTTGGAGTTGGAAGTGACGAAGACGGACCAGCAATTCTCGGTTCACGGGTTTTTGGATATGAAACGAGCGGATACGGGGAGTTCCTTGCCAGGTTTTGATCTGTTCAAAGGGTTTCAAAATCTGTTGCCTGGATCGC
>DAOLCX010000334.1:0-4168 GCA_035327685.1 Pirellulaceae bacterium
GTCAAATTGTCGAAGACCAAGGAATCCGGTTCCGGTTCGACCTAAGCCGTTGCCATCGGTTCGCGCTGCACATTCGTTACAAGCCATATTCTTTAAGAGACTGTTGATTGCCAAAACGGCGCTGGTCGATACATCGCCTGAGAGAGAATCTCGCCACGCGGCATGGATGCTGAACGGACGGAATTGATCGGACAAACAGATTTGTCATTGAGCTCAGCCAGGAAAAGGACAGCGTCATGCTCGTGTTATCTCGACACCGCGATGAAAGTATCATGATCGGCGACGACGTCATGATTACCGTCGTTGACATTCGCGGCGACAAAGTGCGTTTGGGGATTGATGCCCCTCAGGAAATCCCGGTTCATCGATTAGAGGTGTACCAGGCCATCAAACGAGAGAACCAAAAATCGAGTCAATTGGGCCCCTCGGATACGCGAGAAATAGGGAATTAGACACGCGAACGGACGGTAAACATCATGTGGAAAGCGTTCTTTCTGGCGATCGGCACGTTTATGATCGTGCTGGGTGTTGAAACTCTGTTGGTGGACAAATTCGTGGTTGCCGAAGGACGGCGCGTGCCCCGCTTGGTGGGTGGTCAATCACAGCCGTTTACACCGGCCGGGTACCAACGCGGTTTTGGAACGGTCGTTCCTCCACGCCGCGAATTCCACACCAAGGAATGGCTCCCCTGGAGCCTCCTGGCCGGCGGGACCATTACCGTCATGTACACTTGTTCGGTCCATTCTCGCTCGTCTTCCGACTCCTGATCCGCGCCCGGCGCTTGGTACAAACTGTAGTCACCGTTCAGGACAAAGGACGAGCAATTGTGGACCATTGCTCTACGATGACGCTTTTCGCCAAAGTCCGTGAACGGTTACAATCTGTTTAACCGGCGCCGTTAACCTGACCCGCACATTTGCTGCAAGGCGCATGGCAGTCAGAGTGCGTCAAGAGTTCCTGGTCGCGGCATTGCGGATTGCCGTAAATCTTTACATCTGTAGAGGAATGTCTTAGGATAGATCAAATCCTGTGCGGGAGCCATTTTTGATATCATGCGTACCCAAGGCAATTCCGAATGATGTTGGCGTTCAGAGCCTGAGAACATCATCGAGCAACAGAGTACATTCGGCCACGTCATGTCTAACCAACCCGCGCAACCCATGACCTTGGCCGAGACGTTGTCGGCTCGCCAGCAACGCCGCCAACAGTTGGGTCCCACCGCCCCCGACGCGCATTGGGGCGAATATTTTGCTTTACCCGGACGTTGGACGCTGATTGCCATTCTGGTGTTATCACCGTGGTTGTTCGGCGCCAATTATTCTTGGGGCCAATTCTGGGTTTCGACCGCATTGTTTATCGGATTGGTCATGTGGTGGTTGGAATCGGCGTTCAGTTTACGCCGCGCCCAGGTCATCCCCTATGTATTCTGGTTTGTGGCGATTGGTTTACTACTGGGGCTTGCGCAAATCGTCGTGTGGCCATCGTTCATCACTTCGACATTTGGCGGGCTGCAAACCCAGTGGTATGAAGCCTATTCGGTCGGCGGTGACAGTCGCACGGCGCCGCGGCTGAGTATCGATACAGAATCGACCTGGCATTATTTGCGATTGCTGATTTTGGGAGCTGCGGCGCTGTTGCTGGGCGCACGGTTTTTTCGCCGTCGGAAGGATGTCGTTGTGCTCTTGACGGCGATGACGTTGAACGGCGTCGCTTTGTCTTTGTTTGCCATTTTTCAGAAGCTGACATTTAACGGCAAAATCTACTGGTTTTACGAATCGATTTATCGATCGACGCCGTATGGTCCCTTTGTCAATCGAAACAACGCGGCAGGGTATTTGTTGTTATGTTTGGCCGCCGCCGCGGGCCTGTTGTATCTGGTATGGGACCGCCGCAAGGAAAACGGTCCCGATTTGATCGTCAGCAAAGAGATTCCGATCTGGCGGCAACTTCAAACGCATCTGATGATTGCCTTTTCGGAGCTGACCGCGGCCAAACTGGCCGTCACACTGGCGTGTGTCGTGATTTCGGCCGGCGTTGTCGGGTCCTTATCACGCGGTGGTGTGCTGGGACTCTTAGCCGGGGCGATTGTCGGCATGTTGTATTTCGGCATGGCGCGAAAACCAAAATTAGGGAGCCTGATGTTGGTTCCGATGGTGGCCGCGGTACTGCTCCTCACGAGTTGGATCGGACTCTACGACCGCTTGGTCGCTCGGTTTGAGAATGTGGATCGCAGTGATCGGCAGGATTTGGACGGACGGGTGGAGAGTTGGCGGACCACCATACCGATGGTTTGGCGATCTGGCTGGACGGGAGCCGGCTTGGGAACATACCCGCGCGTCCATCGCATGCTCTCCGACTCGCCTGAACGAAATACTTATATGCATGCAGAAAACCAGTTTGTTCAGACGATCGTCGAGTTAGGCATTCCGGGATTACTGGTTTTGCTGGCGGCTCTGGCGCTGGGGTTTCATTGTTCATTGTTCTTGCTGTATCGCGGTTCGTCTGATTTCACCGTGGGCTTGGGCCTGGCGGGTGTGGTGTTATTGAGTTCTCAGTGCGTGGCCGGCTGTTTTGATTTCGGCTGGTATGTACCATCGAATACAATTTTGTTTGCGGCATTGGCCGGCGCCGTTGGCTACCACTGCCATAGTCTGGCCGGGCGATTGAAGAATTGGAGTTGGCTGCAATATGAAGCACCGGGTTGGTGCGTCAAGGCCGTGGCTTTGATTTCCGTCATTGGGGTTTTGATCGTTACGTTGGATTTTTACCAGCGGAAGCAGGTTGATGCCCAAATCCGATCCATGCCAAGTCGACTGTTGCCTTCAAATTTGTCCGAGGCAGAAACGGAACGGCGAATCGAGCAACTGATCGCCACGTCCAAGAGAGGTGCGACGACTGAATCGTTGAACCAATTGGCGGAATTGTGGATTCATCGAGCCCGATTGGCTTATTGGGATGCGCTCAAAGCCGAGTTGGGTACATCGCGGTTGTCGGAGATACAACGAGACGAGGTTGAGGACAACCTCTGGCAATTGACCTCGGTATTGCGGATGCAAGAGCAGGTGGGTTACTTGCGATTTGTGCGCGGGGTCAGTTTTGCAGCAGAATTTCGCCGAACGCCTTGGGTTCAGCGCTATTTGCCGTTGGCGCGTGAAGCGCTGCTGTCGAGTCTGCGTTTGGTCCCCTTGCAACCAGAAGCCCAGGTTCGTTGGATGCAACTGGAAGCCATTATGGGTGATGTGGGAGATGAAGCACTTGATCGTCTGGACCAGGCCGTGCAATTGGCCCCGACGAATATGAACCTGCGATACATTGCGGCGCTATCGCATTGTTTCGTGGATCGTATCGAACGTGCGTTTCCGCATTTGCGGGTTATGTTACAACTTGATGAAGGCCAATTCACTCGAACTGTGAAATTTATGCGAGGTTTGTCGGGACGCATTCCACATCCAATCGACAATCAGATTGTGATTGAGCAGATTTTGCCAACGAATCCCAGGTTGATGCTGGACTATGCAACGAGATATCTCGACGACGAGCCGGAACTCAAACGAATGTTGCTGGACAAAGCCTACGATATGCTGGCGGTCAAGACCTTGTCGGATTTGGACGCAATTCGATTGAGAGCTGACGTCTCCGTTGCCGGCGGGCATATCGATCGAGCGATTCAAGATTTGCGATCAATCGTGACTGCGGACGCCAACGATCAACGGAGTCACATTAAACTCATCAGATTGCTGTTGGATGCCAATCTTCCCAACGAAGCCTTGCAGCATGCGGAACGGCTTGCCAGAATAAATAGCCGCAACCGAGAGGTGGCGAGATTGTTGGAAGAGGCGCAAAAGGCGGCTGGGGATTCAAAAAGTCCCAATCCGCAACAAAACAGGTAGTGAACCGCGATGGCCAAGGTCGCGTATGTGGGCTGTCCGACATTCAATCGAGACCAAGATAAGCATCCGGCTGGTTGACCAATGTTGTATTTTGTCATAACAATCTTCGCCATTGCGCTGCTGATCTCGCTATGCACCATGCCGTTAGCGATGAAGCTGGCTCGTGCGGTTGGCTTGGTCGATAAGCCCGACGCGGTGCGGAAACTGCACGACAAGGTGACTCCCCTGGCGGGTGGGCTGGTCGTGTTTGTGGCGACCGTGCTGTCGTTTATTCTGGT
>DAOLCX010000335.1:0-4146 GCA_035327685.1 Pirellulaceae bacterium
CCTACCAACCTCCCGGCGTCTGGGAAGCGGTAGCCATGCCGGAAAGTAATACACGCAATTACCAAATGGACTCCGGTAACAATCTGTACCGCCGCAGTATGTACACTTTTTGGAAACGGGCGGCTCCGCCAGCATCGATGGACGTATTCAATGCACCGAATCGAGAAGTCTGCACGATTCGCCGCGAACGAACAAACACACCGTTGCAAGCATTGGCGGCACTGAATGACACGCAAATGGTGGAGGCGGCCCGCGTGCTGGCCCAACAGATGGTGGCCGAAATTAATTCTGGAAAACTGTCAGAATCCGAAGCGATGGATGAATTGAGTTGGAGGTTGTTGGCACGCGCGTGGTCCCCCGCAGAACGGGTGATTGTCGCAACGACCTGGCAGAGACTGGTATCCCAGTTCCTTGAACATCGAGAAGGAGCCAGTCACTTGGTTCGAGTGGGTGAATGGCCCGTGACCGATGGATTGGATGAAGTCCAGGTAGCTGCTTGGACCATGCTGATAAATCAACTATTGAACTTGGACGAGTTCTTGAATAAATAACGAGTATTCGCAGATGGCACAACAGGCAGGTCGAGATCCCCAGGTACATCCGCTGTTTGAACAGTGGGTACGGTATGAGACGCGGCGGCAGTTTTTCCGACGTGGCACCCATGCATTGGGAATGGCCGCCTTGGCGAGTTTGTCCGGCGGTCTAGCGGGCGGGCAAGATGACACGCGATCCTCAGCCGCGGCCCGGTTTGACCCGCAACGTGTCCCAGGGACGGGCTTAGTCCACCTTCCCCATTTTGCGCCCAAAGCCCGGAACGTCATCTATTTGCACATGGTCGGCGGTCCATCTCAGATGGACATGTTTGATTACAAACCACAAATGGACACATGGTATGACAAGGACTTGCCCGATTCGATTCGGCAAGGCCAGCGCCTGACAACAATGACCAGTGGCCAAGCGCGTTTTCCGATTGCACCGTCCATGTTCAAGTTTGCACAGCACGGTCAGTCCGGAATGTGGGTCACTGAACTTTTGCCGTGGACCGCGAAACTCGTGGACAAAATGTGTTTTATACGAAGCATGTTTACCGAGGCCATCAATCACGAGCCCGCGATTACGCACATGCAAACAGGCAATATGGTTACTGGACGACCATGCATGGGTGCCTGGGTCTCATATGGATTGGGTTCGCTGAACCAAAACCTCCCCACATTTGTGGTATTGGTGGCACAACCGACAAACCGCGAGCAATTTCAAGCGATCGCAGCCAGGCTCTGGTCATCAGGCTTTTTGCCGGGAACCCATGCGGGCGTCAGTTTTCGCTCGGTCGGCGATCCGATCTTGTTCTTGAATAACCCGCCGGGTGTGACACCCGATATCCGACGCACGACGCTCGATGGACTGCGGGCCATGAACGAACTGAACTATGCACAACTGGGCGACCCTCAATTGCATACGCGGATTGAACAGTATGAGCTGGCGTTTCGGATGCAAGCTAGTGTACCGGATTTAATCGACTGCTCCGGTGAATCGGAATCCGTGTTGAATCTGTACGGTCCAGAAGTGATGAAACCGGGAACGTTTGCCAATTCCGTATTAATGGCGCGGCGAATGGTCGAGCGTGGGGTCCGCTTTGTGCAGATTTATATCAACAACTGGGACCATCATGCCAACGTTGCCAAGCGATTGCCCATGCAATGTCAGGATATCGATCAAGCGACCTATGGTTTGATCACCGATTTGGAGCAGCGTGGATTGTTGGACTCAACCCTGGTTCTTTGGGGGGGAGAATTTGGTCGCACCATCTACTCCCAGGGTGGCTTGAGTCGCGAAAACTACGGTCGAGACCACCATCCGCGGTGCTTCACGATGTGGATGGCAGGCGGTGGCTCAAAACCCGGAGCCATCTACGGAGAGACAGACGATTTTTCATACAATATCGTGCGGGATCCCGTACATGTTCGCGACTTGCATGCGACGGTCATGGCATTGCTGGGAATCGACCATGAGAGATTTTCTTTCAAATTTCAGGGCCTGGACCAACGTCTGACCGGTGTGGAGCCGGCCAGACCGATACGCGAACTGATGGCTTGATGATTTCGGTTGCGCGGTTGTCATTGCAGAGTTGAAGTTCGCGGGATCCGGCAAAAAAGCGCGTTTGAAGATCCATTGAGGACAATTGTTCGACTATGTCGTGAACGGTCACAATGCAGAAAACCGACGCGATCGTCCTAAAAGTCGTCGAATTCAGCGAAACAAGCTGTGTCGTCACTTTATTGACCCGTGAGTTTGGGAAAATTACGGGGTTGGCGAAAGGTGCCCGGCGAAAGAAAAGCCCTTTCGAGTCTGCTCTTGACCTATTGTCAATTGTTCGCCTAGTCTTCCTGCCCAAAGCGCCCAAGGCAATGGACTTGTTGACGGAAGCGAAACTTGAACGTCGATTTCGCGCCGGTGCCAGGTGCTTGCGTCGTTTGTATCGTGGCTACTATGTGGCAGAACTGACTAATTTGCTGATCGAGTACAACGATTCGATGCCAGTGGTTTACGACTTGGTGGTTGAGACCGTACACCGGTTGGACGATGAGCAAAGCGACCCGGATATTGTATTGATGTTTTTTGAATTGAGTTTACTGAATCAACTCGGACACCGGCCGCAGTTTGACGAGTGCACCGGTTGCGGTCGGCAACGGCGTGGTGATGCACCGCGCGTGGCCTTTGCATTGCTCGCGGGTGGTGTGGTCTGTCCAGCCTGCCGGATCGGGCACCGCCATGTGCTGAGCGTAAAGTCAGAGTCGATTCAATATTTGAGTCAGTTGTCCAGGTCAACATGGAATGACACGACCCGGCCTATGCGTGATGCGGCACTCTTGAGCGAGACACGCGAATTGTTAAACCACTATGTTTTGCATTTGGTGGGTCGGCCGCTGCGCACCACATCGTATCTGAAAATGCCTGTCGCAGGCGCGTCGATTCGATCACAAACTCATCTGGGAACCGACAAGGATGTCCAATTTGAGTCATCATAGTTGCCACAATTCGAAGTCAGGGGTGCTGGTCGCGGCGCTTTTGTTAGCGGTTTGTTTTGTTGCTGCGGGCTGCCAGAGTTTTGGCGGCAAGCGCAAACTGCTCGCCGACAACCCGTTGGGACTCAAAAACCCTGCCAAACGGCAAAACAGCGATGTCGATCCGCTGGATCCCATGGGCCCTCGCAATATTAATCGTTTGGTGTGGCATGATTTGGCGCCCGATCAGATTGGAACGACATTCAAGACACATGGTCGGCGGAAGAAAGACGAAGCCGCAGCCAAAGATGCGTTTGACGAGGGCCAACGACTCTACCGTCAAGCCTTGGCGACCATGGACGCCGGTGATCCTCGAAGTGAAGCAAAACCTCTGTTCGATGAAGCCGCGAAGAAATTCAAGTTTGCTGCCAGCCGCTGGCCAGATTCTGCGATCGAACAAGACGCGCTGTTTTTCGAAGGTGAATCGCTGTTTTTCGCCGACCGCTACGTTCAGGCCAACCGGGCATTCGAGAAGTTATTAGCCGTCTATTCGGGGACCCGTTATTTGGACCGAGCCCAAGCCCGCCGGTTTGCCATCGCTCAATACTGGCTGGCCTTGGCCCGTGCACATCATGCCTGGACGCCGAATGTCAATTTTGTGAACCCCGCGCGTCCAGGATACTCACTGGCGGCCGAGGCTCGGCGACTTTTCCATCGAATTCGATTGGAAGACCCCACCGGTAAACTGGCGGATGATGCCACCATGGCATTGGCCAATGCCTATTTCGAAGCCAAGATGTACCAGGATGCCGCCGACACGTACGAAGACTTGCGGCGTACCTACCCTGGCAGCACCTTTTATTATCAAGCCAGCGTTATGGAACTTAAGTCGCGGCTCAATTCTTACTATGGTCAGAATTACGACGCTTCGCCGTTGGTGAAAGCCGATGCATTAATCAAACAGATCGTCGTTCAGTTCCCCAACTTGCCTGAACAGGATCGCGAGCTCATTTCACGGGAAGCTGCTGAAGTTCGCCATTTGCTGGCTGAGCGAGATTATTCGATGGGTGAATACTACGAGCGGCGAGGGGAAAACCGAGCGGCGGGAATCATGTACAACGAGGTGGCCCAAAAAAATGGGGAA
>DAOLCX010000336.1:0-4144 GCA_035327685.1 Pirellulaceae bacterium
CTGGCTGTTGTGGGATTGGTTGTCCGACCTGTTAGACGGTCGTTTTATCCCGGCCAAACTGTTCGGATGGCTGCTGATCGTGTTGGCCTCATTCATGATGTGTGTGGTCCAATGGCCATCCGAGGCTAGGTACTTTGATGTGTGGATATCCTCTGACGCGTTGGGATATTCCCGCGATGTCCAAGGTGTCTTGATGCAAATGTTGTTTTCGACGGCACTGTGGAGTCTTGCTGCCGTAGTTACATTACTTGCGACCATTGGATTATGGCGTGTCTGGGCTCGGTTGCGACTGAGATTTCAATCGACAGTCATGTTTCATTTGGTCACAGTCATCGCGCTGTTGTTTTCGGTCTTGGCGCTACAACGACTACGGGGAGAAATTCATTTATCAGGGTTCTCTGTCCTGGTTCACCGCCCCTTAGACGTGGCTGTCGAATATGGGGCACCGACATTTCTGGCAGTTGCAATTGTTGTTTTCGGTTTTCCGATGGGTGCATTCCTGATTGCCCGTCGGTCTGCCGGATTCCGGCAAGCCATCTTGGCGTACGCAATCTATGCCTTGGTTTGGACTGGCCCGATTTATGCGTTAACGGTTGACTGGTGGCCAGTGTTTTTGGCAATGGGGATCATCCAAGTCTTATTGATCTCGATTTGGCCGCGGGCCCGTTTGAGTTTTTCAGAGGCGACGCCCGTGCGCTGGCCGGGATTCGTTTGCCTGGCATTCTTAACAGGACCTGCGTTGGCTTTATTCGTAGGTTTGAACGTGTTGATATGGCTCTATAGCCCTAATGTGTGGGTGGCCGATTGCGACCGCCCCTGGAAAGCTGCTCGGATAGCACGCTGGCTGGCTCGAAGCCCGGAATACAATCAAAATAATAGTTATTCCAGACTGCCGACCTTTGCAATCAATCTACCGCTCGATACAAAGCATCGCCAAACCACCGCCTATTGGCTGGCAGGTTATCTGGATATGGTCCATAGTTGTGAACTAATTGGAATGGATTCGAGTTTTGATGTCGACCGGTTCATAAGGTCCATCCCGCCATCGCAACCTGGCTTTTCACGTTCGGTTGAAGTCTTGAATTCAACGATCACACCGGAACAGGCCAGAACGCTATTTGAGAATTTTCGCTCTATTAAGTTCAGGAGGTCCCGACTTGCGATCAATGAAGAACAACATGTGAACTTCTGTTTTGAAAAAGATTATGTACGAGGTTTCAGGTATGACACATTTCACTCCATTGCCCCCGGACAATTGGCGGCCATCGTTGACGGAATGGGAGGTTTCATGCCCGATGGGAACTTTCGTTTTGATGGCAGGTCACTCAATGCCGCCGATTATGAACGTCTGCTGGCTACCAAGACAAATGGCATGATCGATTTAAGTTTATACGACCCTCCCTCTTTAAGAATCGCCTTGGATCACGGTTTTTCAGATCCGACTTACTCGTTGAGTTTTTACGGTTCATTCGAACTTTCGTATCCGTTGACTCTTGATGTACTTGAGTTGCTGGCAATACCCTCCGATCGCGTCACGATCTCATTCGACCATTATGCTAAAAGGCGATTGGGAGATGACGAAAGGGTTAGGCTGTCTCGCAACGCAGAATTCATCTCCTTGACGACTCGTTTAGCGGCAATCCATTGGCTGAGTGACTCCTTGAGTCTGTACAATCCGTTCACCGCCAGGTTAGAGTTTCCGAAAGTGGTCCACAACTGGTTTGATCAAGGTCATGGAACATATTTTCGTGTTGGCGAGAGTACGTCTGGTCACGACGCGTTTTGTGTGTGGCCGTATGACCCGCGTGCAATCGATGGGCTCCCCGATCATATTGCTGAAGAGACGGTAGCATTGTTCTTCGACGGATTCGATGTGGCCAATCAAATGCCTTGCGATACGACTCCCGTGCTCCTTAGTGCGCAATCATTTTCGCGTTTCCGCAAATTGAGGAAGTTGGAACTGCCTTCATGGGTGATGTTGGAAGACTATTCGGTGTTGAGCACGCTGCCAGAATTGACTGAGCTCCACTTGTGCGTTGATCGCCGGTTATCGATGAAAGCACGCCCTTTCAGCAGGCCTGTTGGGGAGCAGTTGACTACCGCATTGCGACAAATGCCTAATCTTAAAGTGCTGTATTTGGAAACAGATGCCGTTGAACTATTCGAATCCCTGTCGGGTTTGTCGAGTTTAGAGAGACTGCATATAGGAGATGCCAATTTGGTACTCAAGGCAGAAGACGTCGATCAAATCTTGGACCTGTTGCGCCATATGCCCAACTTACACGAGTTTTCCCTGGCAACATCAACACCCAGCACCGTGATTCTCAATTGGAACCGTATTCGAGAAGTTCTTGGGCAGTCACCAAGTTTGCGTTTAACACAATGGGCGACCATACATAACAATTTTAGAGTGGGGGATTTCCGCGGACTCAGGACACAAGACCCTGACATCGTGGCCAACGGCTTGCATTGGCAAGAATTGCGTTGTTATCTGCAAGCGAAATTCAAAGCAACTCCGCTGGAGATTCTCGGAATGGAACAACGATTGCGGGAATTGTTGACGGAACAACTGGGAGCTGCCGACACCGAAGCCTGGCTCCAGCGAGTCATCCTATTGTGGAAAGTTCCGGGCTCGAAAACGGACTCGAATTGAAAGAATCGCCAGGAATTGCGGTCCATTCTGGAGTCCTTCTGTCTTCATCGCCCCGCTCTCCCACTTTGGCCTCCATCGCTCGATCGACTTAGTCAGTCTGTTTAAGATCGCAGACCCATGAGTGATGGTCGCGGTACCAGGCGACGGTGCGGCGGAGACCTTCATCCAGTGAAATCTCGGGGCGCCAATCGAGCAGCCGCGCGGCCTTGGCAATGTCCGCCCATGTCTCCGTCACGTCGGCCGGGTGTTCGGCTTGCCGATCAATCTGCGCCGTTTTATTTAGCAACGCCTCGATTCTGGAAATCAGCTCCATGATCCGATAAGGCTGCTGGCCACCTCCCAAGTTGATAATCTCGAACCCCAGCGGTTTCAAACCGGCTATCGTGCCCCGCGCGATGTCATCGACATACGTGAAATCCCGGCTCTGGCTGCCGGTGCCGTAGAGTTTGACCGGTTGACCTTGGTCAATCCAGCGTATGAATCGGAAATAACTCATATCGGGCCGTCCCGCCGGACCATACACGGTAAAGTACCTCAACACCGTCACGTCCAGTTGAAACAAATGATGGTAAGCAAACGCCATGACTTCAGCGGCTTTCTTGGTCGCGGCATACGGTGAGATCGGTTCATTCACCGGAAGAGTTTCAACAAACGGCATTGGCTGGCCGGCATACAAGCTGGAGGTCGAAGCCAATACATACTTGCGAATTCCCCCCCGCCGCATGGCTTCCATCAAGTTGACGCTCCCCAGCACGTTCGTTTGCACATACACTTGCGGGTTGATCAGGCTGTACCTCACGCCAGCTCGGGCCGCCAGGTTAATCACCGACGCGATAGGGTACGAATCAAACAGTCGCTGCACACCTGACTGATCTGCCATGTCGAGCAATTCAAACTGGAATTCAGGATGTTGGCGGAGGCCGTCCAATCGATGCTGCTTGAGCCGCACGTCGTAATAGTCGTTCAGATTGTCAACACCCAGCACTGCCTGGCCGCGCTGCAACAACAGCTCCGCCGTCCTGGCGCCAATAAAGCCGGCACATCCGGTGACAAGAATAAACTGTTGACTCATCGCGTTGCTAACTCCATCAACCAATCATGGTCCTCCCGGTCAAAGACGATCGTCTGGAGCGGAAGATTTTCCAGGCAGAACCCGGCCACAAACTCTTCGGCGGCCAGCGGCTGACGTTGGCCGTGCAGGCCAGCCCAAAAACCGAGCAATCCCCAAATCTGTTCGCGCCGCACTCCATGTTCCGCATAGTACTCGACGCGTGTATCGCCGTGGCGTTTGGCCAGCCTCAATCCATCGGGACCGACCACCAGCGGTGTATGCCAATACCGCACCGGTGACATGCCAAGTAATCGTTGAATCAGCATCTGCCTCGCAGTGGAGTCCAACAAATCGATTCCGCGAATCACATCGGTAATACTCTGCAGATTGTCATCAATCACCACAGCCAATTGATAAGTAGGGTACCGATCTTTGGTTGC
>DAOLCX010000337.1:0-1458 GCA_035327685.1 Pirellulaceae bacterium
TGGTTCAACCATCAGGCCTTTCCGCCAGAGTCCGTGAACGGTTGCAAAATTTACGACCCATGTTCAGGCTCAACAGGCTAGTTCATGGACTGCGCGAACCGGCGGCCCAATGTTCCCTGTGCGCGTTGCAGGCGAACCAAGTCGATTTCCAGTTCGATACGTTCTTGCACCAATTCTGAGATGAGTTGGATTCGTTGTTTGGAGTAGTCCGTTTCATCGGCAAACGATAATGGTCGTATATCCTTGCCGGCAATCCGGGAATGCCAATTTGCGTCTAGATCTGCCAAGGCCAGTTGTTTACTGGCGATCAACTGTTGTCGCAAATCTAACGAGTACCAGATTTCTTCGACCTCAATAGCAATGGCGCTGCGCTTCGCCTCGATCAGTTGAAGCAATTGGCATTGGCGTTTCATCCACTCGCTTTGAAGTGCCATGCGGTGCTTGCAAAATAACAACTGCCACCGACGAAGTTGGGCGACACGTGAGGCACCGAGTAAAGGATGGGCCCCCGATAACCAGCCAGATTGGCCTCCTATCAAATCTTCGGGTGCCAGGCACAATAAGTGTTCCAAGGCCCGCAAGTCTCCGCGATGATTCCAGGCAGTCTCAATTTCACTTTGCACTCCATCGCTGACCAGTGACTCGGTCGGTTCAAAGTCGGGCCATATCGGTTCTAACTGGTGGGGTTCCAGATTCAACAACTCGCGCAATTGGGCAGTCAAAAGTCGTTGTGAATACTCCAGTTTCGAACGGTTTTGCCAGATTTCAAATCGCGTTTGGTCGATTTGCCCTTGCTCAATCGACCTCGCCAATCCAGCTTCCTCCAAGCGTGCCAGCATCGACGTAAATCGATCTAATTCGGCGGCGGACCGCATGTTTAGACCGTTTTGTAAATAAACCAATGTCAGGCGATAGTAAGCGGTCAAGGCTTCCGCAACCGACTGATTGCGCTCAAATTCCGCCTGTGCCTCTAACGCATCATTGAGAGGGCCACACCTCGACTCACACGAATCGCCTTGCTGATCTGACATCAGGAGATGTGCTAGCGAGGAATGTTCCGCGGCAAGTCGCTCGACGACGTGTGGTACCAGTATTCGTACCTTGAGTGGTTGGTCCGCAGCAATCGGCGCGGCCTCAGGTATATCCAGGTTCAGTCCTAATTGAATGGAGGGCCTCTCGTCGAACTGAGATGTATCCAGCGTATGCGGACCTTGATCAGCAGGACACACGGCACAGTTAGATTGCCTGCAATGTTCCGTCCGAGCGGAAAACGGCCTGGCAATCCGCGAGTGGGCGCAACCGTTCCACAGCGTGACAGCAAACAATGCTATCAAGCTCAACAACCGCGCAGAACGGGACCGTGACTGGCCGTGACAATGCCGCATAGTCACATATATCGTCAAGCAGGACCGGCTATTCCGATTGTTCCTACAGAATTGCCCAGAATCCCCCCAACGG
>DAOLCX010000337.1:1558-4119 GCA_035327685.1 Pirellulaceae bacterium
GCGAGAAAGTGCTGTGTCCCCGGTTGCCGGGAAGAAGTGCTGTGTCCCCGGTTGCTGATGTCCCCGGTTGCTGATGGGGAATTGTGATTCGGGGGCTAAAAACAAGGCGGCCGCGTTGAGATCGCGGCCGCCTGTGAAAAACGTTGAAAATGGGGGACTAAAGGCCGGCAAATTCGTTGCGGCGTTTTTCCAGTTGTTCGTGCAAACGCTGGACAATACTGGTGTGCATTTGGCTGACCCGACTCTCGCTTAAATCCAGTGTGACTCCAATTTCCTTCATGGTCAGTTCTTCATAATAGTACAAAATGATGATCAGGCGTTCGTTACGATTGAGCCCCTTCGTGATCAACCGCATCAAATCGCTTTTTTGGATACGCCGCGTGGGGTCTTCGCCTTTCTTGTCTTCCAAGACGTCGATTTCGCGAACATCCTTGTAGCTGTCCGTCTCATACCATTTCTTATTCAGGCTGATCAGATTGACGGCGTTGGCATCCATCATCATCCGTTCGAGTTCTTTGATGGAGATCCCCATGTGCTCAGACAGCTCCAGCTCCGTCGGGGAACGCCCCAAGCGGGCGTCCAACTGCTTGGTGGCTTCCGCCAGCTTGCTGGCTTTGGATCGGACTAAACGGGGCACCCAATCCATTTGCCGCAATTCATCAAGCATGGCACCACGGATCCGGGGGACGCAATAGGTTTCGAATTTCACGCCGCGGTTCAAATCGAAAGCTTCAATGGCATCCATCAAGCCAAAAACGCCGGCAGAAATCAGGTCGTCCAGCTCGACGCCATCGGGCAGCCGCTGCCAAATCCGTTCGCCGTTGTATTTAACCAGCGGAAAATAGCGCTCCATGAGCCGATTCCGCAGTGCTTGGTTGGTGGGGTCCTTTTTGTATTGAACCCATACATCCTGAATATCGTCTGTCGCTACTGCAGCAGTCGTCGCCATTCAATCCTCCGTGATGTTTGCAGTTGCCCACTTGGGATGATGCATCCCGCTGCGGGCAACTTCGAAAAGTCCTGATTCGACGAATCCGAGGACCTGTCTCCGTGGTCGTTTGATTCGTTGGCCGTCTCTATCAGAAATTTACTGCTGGCGTCAATGAATAATTTACACGGTCGCCAAATTTCTGAATTTCTTTTTGGGCCCAGAAAACCAGCCAAATTTGCGCGCGGACCATCGCCTATCGCCACCATCGGCCAGATACGAGGAAAACTTTGGAAAAAGTCGCCAGATTGGGATTTTTCGGCCAGCAGATTTTACTGAGCGTCGCGCCACTGTTGCAGCCGTTGCTGGTACTTGCGGTACAGGCGCGTCTGTTTATTGTCGAGATCGACAAAACGCCCTTCGATGAAAGCCGCCAGGATCGTCGTGCGGATATCCAGGGGTGAACCATCGGTAATGATCAGCGTCGCGTCTTTTCCCACGTCAATCGAGCCCACGCGGTCGGAAACACCCAGAATTTCAGCCGCCGACAGTGTAATCGCGCGAATGGCCTGATCATGCGAAAGCCCGTAGGCAACGGCGGTACCCGCATGAAACGGCAACGTGCGCACATTCCAACTTTCCGATCGATCAGTCCCCGAAATCGAATACCGAACTCCAGCCGCCTCAAGTCGCGCTGGCAATGTGTAGGAATGATCGTATGGGTCACTTGGGCGCTGCGGCAATCGATACACGGCCGAGACGATCACGGGAATATCGTGCTTCTTCAACAGGTCGGCGCACATCGGTGCATCATAACCACCCAAGATAATCAATTTGACGTTTTGTTCGACGGCAAACGCAACTACTGTCTGAATTTCATTTAAGCGATCAGCTCGCACCAAGATGGGAGTCTTACCGGCCAATATGTCGGCCAGCCCTTCCAGTCGCAAATCAAATGGTTGCCGTTGTGGAGCCGATTTTCTCAACTCCAGATACGCTCGACCTTGATCAAACCATTGCCGCAATTCTTTGATCCGTTGATCTGCCTGACTCGTCGCAGCATCGGCGTCTTCGGTGGGAACCGGCCGACGACCTCGTCGTCCACTCCCTAATTGCGGCCAATTGACGACTAAACAAGCTTCGTCCAACAACGACATTTCCTCGTAGGTCCAACCATCAAGTTGAATGACGGCCGCCTTACCGGCAATGGCACCACCGGATGGGGCCGTTAACGCGACCAGCACCCCCCCGGCGCGAGTCACCGGGATGAGTTCGCTGTCGGGATTAACGGCAACGATGGCCTTAGCGTTCGCATTCATCGCGCCGGTTTCTTGAAAGTCGTTGGTCGCGGCCACTGACGCAATTTCGGTCAAACCCAGTTGCGAGTGCGATTCAATCAACCCTGGGTAAATGTGCAATCCGGCGGCATCAAAGGGTTCAACATCTGGCGGCATCTGCACTTGTGTCCCCACTTGTGTGATTTTTCCCGCTTCGAAGACGACTGTTGCATTGGGAATGGCCTCACCGGACACCGGATGCACTGTGGCTCCGATTAAAGCAATCGGCTTACGCTGCGGCGGTCGCGGCCCGTTGTCGTCCGCGCTGGCCACGACGCTCGCTGTCCGGAAAAAAA
>DAOLCX010000338.1:0-4118 GCA_035327685.1 Pirellulaceae bacterium
GAGGCAGCACATGGCGGATCAGGAATTGGCCGAGTTTTACGGGAGCCTGTTCGAGTCCGAAGCCCGTCATCATACGACTTATGTGCGGATGGCCCGTTTGTTTGCCAGCGAAGAGGAAGTCCGCCAACGGCTGGAAGAACTATCCGCACTGGAATCGGAAATCATTCATCGCGGCGATCCTCTGCCGCGAATGCATAGCTAAAAGGCAGGTGCGGCACATGTTGACGATCTCGGAAGCGACAGATTTTGACGCGACACATCCATTGGCTGGAGGCGAAGGCGAGATTGATGCCCTGCGAGAATGTGGGCGATTGTTCCACGCCCGGGGTTGGTCCGTGGGGACCAGCAGCAACTACAGCGTCATCGCGCGGCGCGACCCGTTGGAGTTGATCGTCACCGCCAGCGGTAAGGACAAAGGCCGATTAGCGCGCCACGATTTTGTCCGCATCGATGGGCGCGGCGAACCAACATCGGATGGGCAACCTAGATCTTCAGCGGAAACTATGTTGCATGTCGTGTTGGCCCAGCGACCAGAACCTGTCGGTTGCATTCTGCACACGCACAGCGTGTGGAGCACGATTCTCAGCCAGCGTTACTTTTCCGAAGCCGGTTTGGCGTTGGAAGGGTACGAGATGCTCAAGGGACTGGAAGGGATTGCGACCCACGAGCATCGACTGTGGGTTCCCATTTTTGATAACACACAAGACATTCCCAGGCTGGCCGACCAGGTCAAGCGTTTGCAAGAGTCACACCCCGAGCAACTCACGCATGGATTTTTGATTCGTCGTCATGGCCTTTATACATGGGGTCGGGATGTCTTTAGTGCTCGGCGCCACGTAGAAATTTTTGAATTCTTATTCGAGTGCCACGCCCGTTCCAACATGTAGCTTGCCTGCGGCAGGTCGCAGCGAAGATGTGTATTTGCCGTCTATCAGCGAGCCATTTGCGCCATTGGCACCGGTCCAAGAATTACATGATCGCGTAACTCGATCCCCACGGCCGATAAAATCGTTACGAAAGAGTAACCGTTCACGGAAGCTAATGGAAATGCATAATTGAGAAAGAATCCTGCCCGCTTCCCACACTCGACACCGTAGTCAATTGCCGCGCGGGTTGGTAAAATGCGGGGTAGCCGTTCACGGCAACCGGCCGAAGGGCACGATTGTAGAACAATTGTCCTCAATGGTTCATCTGTTGTAGAGATCAACCCGGCCAAGGTTTTGAACCATTGAGGACAATTGTTTTACAATGTCGGGAACGGTTACAATGCGGGCAACCCCTGAGACTTAATTGGAGGCAGTTATGGCGCGAGTTCAAATCCCCGATCAGCAACGGGAAATTGTCGATATCGACGAGATTCGCACATTCTTGGCACCTTTTGGCATCTGGTATGAAAACTGGCCCGTGGCAGGCCGGATCGGTCCGCGCGCCACGAATGAGGAAATCCTGGCGGCTTACGAACCGGAGATCAACCGGCTCAAAAAACAAGGCGGCTTTGTCACGGCTGATGTGATCAACGTGACTCCGGACACTCCCAACCTCGATCAGATGTTGGACAAATTCAATAAAGAGCATACCCACAGTGAAGACGAAGTCCGATTCACCGTGCACGGCAGCGGAGTGTTCCATATTCACCCCGAAGGTGGGCCGGTATTCAGTATCACCGTCGAGTCGGGTGATCTGGTCAACGTTCCGCACGGGACGCGACATTGGTTTAACCTCTGTAGTGATCGAACGATCCGCTGCATTCGTTTGTTTGAGGATATGTCGGGTTGGACGCCGCATTACGTCGAGGACGCCGTCCATGGCAACTATGCTCCTGTTTGTTTTGGTCCCAGCTATCTGGAACGGGGGCAGGGACCGCGTATCGAGCCCATCATCAAAATGTGATGGATCCAAGGGGTCGGGAGTCGTTTTCGAGCCCAGAGAAGAACCTGGCTCCACAGTCAGAATTTGTTTGACCTGAAACCGCTCCCGACCCCTTTTAAGTAACATCCGCCAAGGTTGATCGAGAATGGCTGTGTCTGCAGGATCTTCAATTTCTGCGCCGACTGTATCGTTGGCGACCAGGTGTCTGTTGCTGGATATTGAAGGGACCACATCTTCGATTCAGTTTGTTCACAATGAGATGTTTCCCTTCGCGCGGCGCGAGTTGGAGGGCTACATCGAGTCTCATTGGGGTGAGGCCGAGTTGGAGGGGGCGCTGGATGAACTGGCGCGAGAGGCGGGTTTTGCCGACCGGCATGCCTGGCTATCGGGGATCGCAGATAGCGCAGCGCGGCAGCGGATCATGGAGTTCGTTCTCCAGTTGATGGATCGCGATGCGAAAGTCACTGGGCTCAAACAGTTGCAAGGACTCGTTTGGCGGGGCGGGTTCGAAACGGGCAATTTGCAAGCCCATTTGTTCGACGATGTTCCGGGCGCTTTGAAGCGTTGGCGCGATGCCGGCCTGGAGATTCGGATTTATTCGTCGGGGAGTGTCGAGTCGCAGCAACTGTTTTTCGGCCATACGATTGCCGGGAATTTACTGCCGTTGTTCAGCGGGCATTACGATACTCGCGTGGGGGGCAAACGTGAGGTCGCCAGTTATTTGACGATTGCCAGGGATATTGGATTGCCTCCGGACGAGATCGTTTTTGTCAGCGATGTGGAAGCGGAATTGGAGGCCGCACAAACTGCGGGGCTGCAGGCGGTGTTGAGTGTCCGACCTGGAAATGCGGACCAGCCTGGCAGTTCGCGCTTTCCTGTCATTTGTTCGTTCGACCAGTTGCAAATTCGCACGCCCGGCGATCCCAGTTAGCGGTGGCCCAAAGAGGCATGCTACCGGTTTGTGCGGGATCTGTTTCCGCTCCCCACTACATACGAATTCCTACGGCCTGTTTGGCTCGCGACAGGACCTCGGCGGCTTTCTTGCGCGCCGTGGTTGCGCCGTCGCGCAGGATTTCCCACACGCGTTCGGGATGGGCGACCAAATCTTCGCGCCGCGCGCGAGCCTTAGCGAAATAAGCTTCCGCCGCGTCGGCCAGTCGTTTCTTGATTTCGCCGTAGCCGAATCCGCCGCGCCGATAAATCGCCGCCACCTCTTGCCGCTGGGGCTCGTCGGAAAACAGTGAGTAGAGTTGATAGAGTACATCCGACTCGGGATCTTTGGGTTCTTCCATCGGCCGTGAATCGGTGGCGATTCGCATCACTTTCTTGCGCATCTCTTGAACCGGTTCGAAGATCTCGATTGCGTTGCCGTAACTTTTCGACATCTTCTCGCCATCGGTGCCGGGGACTTTGGCACTCTCCGATAATACCTTGGCGCGCGGCAAGACGAACACTTCTCCGAATTCGTGGTTGAAGGATTGGGCGATGTCGCGGCAAACTTCGATATGTTGTGTCTGATCCTGACCGACGGGAACGACCTCTGAATCATAGGCCAGGATGTCGGCCGCTTGCAGAACCGGGTAGGTGAACAACCCGGCATCCGCGGGCAGGCCTTTGTCCTTTTTGTCCTTGTACGAGACGCAACGTTCGAGCAATCCCATGGAAGTGCCGGATAGCAATATCCAATACAACTCACAAACCTCCGGAATGTCGGATTGCACGAACAGAACGGCCTGCTGCGGGTCCAAGCCCAAGGCCAGCAAATCGACCGCCGCTTCAAATGTATAATCCGCCAATTGTTGGCGGTCGCGAATCGTGGTCAAAGCGTGGAGGTTGGCGATAAAGTAATACGCCTGCTCCTCAGTTTGCAATTGGATGTATTGCCGGATGGCGCCAAAGTAATTTCCCCAATGAGGCCGCCCGGTCGGTTGAATGCCCGAAAGTACTCGCATAATTCGTAAATCGTATCCACTAATACCTTGGAAGGGTTACAAAGGCGTTTATAGTACACGAATCAGGTTGATTGTTCAAAGTTGTTCTCGGCTCGGGGACTTAACGCGCGAATCGAACCGTGGCGGGTCACAGCCCGATCGTAATTTTGCGACAAACTGCTATTAAGCCGCAGGGAGTTAGCCCCGGTTTTGGCACATCTGAACGCCCGGCCGCAGATCGGGAATTGATCGGTTAAATCAAAGGTAACCGTTCACGGTATTGATGGCCAGGCCTGGTTCTGGTGCGTTCCGCAAGTC
>DAOLCX010000339.1:0-4115 GCA_035327685.1 Pirellulaceae bacterium
AGAATGTTCGAAGTCTGGTAGAGAATGTACCCGCCAGCCAGCACGACCATCGCCAGCGGAAACCACACGCCCATATGGAATCCAACCACCAGCGACGCAACAATCAGGGACAATGCCGCCAACCCGCCAAAATACAGAAACATCCTCATAAATGAGAAGTCAACGCGCGATACATAGACGACCAGCGACAATCCCACTGTGATAATCAGTGTCATCAGAGCCGCCGATGTAATGGCGCCTTCAAAAAAATGGTTGGCAATGAACAGCAACGGAGCAAAAATCACCGATTCCGCCAATACGTACAGGCCCAATCCAGCATACTGCATCCCCCGAGAATCGCTTCCACGAGCCCAAGACTCGGCAATCCAGCTTACGCCAATAAATCCTCCGAGGACCAACAACCAGCCCCACCGTATGTCTTGCAACCACACCACAGCGGACTCGATCTGAGTCCTGAACAGCGTAAAGTAAATCAATTCCAGTACGATAAATGCAAAAATCGCCCCCGCCATGTGCAGGTAGGTGTTGCGAATAAAAGCCGCCCGTTCACTTGCCGCCGCCGTGGCCGCAAAAACAGGACTGATCGAAGCGTAATCTGTGCTCTGCCAATTGGGGCGACTCGTCATAAACGACTCTCCATTTTTACGACAGTAATTGGGACCTAAACTTGGAATCGTCCGCGCGGGCCCAGGATACCTGGACTGGCAGAATTATACCATATCGGCAGGACAGTCAACGGACGAGCCATTCAATTCTAGGTGTGATTCAAACAAAAAATCCGCGGGCCGAAACTCGACCCGCGGCTGAAAATGGAACGGTTGCTGTCGGACGACTTGGCACGATTATGTGCCGGATCGCCTACCGACCGCGGCGACGAATCGCTAAACCGGCCAAGCTAATTAAACCCAAGACCGCCAACGCCGATGGCTCGGGAATGACAATCTGGTCACCACTAATTTTCACGTTGTCGAAACGCCAGGTGCCTGTCGTTCCATAATCGCCGGTCCCCGAACCAGGATTAGGTGAATAAACTGCCTGCGCGTTCGCTCGCATGTAGGCAGCGTTCGGACCATAAGACAGTGACGCGTTTTGATTGAACGCTAGCGGTGAAAAAATCGAAACCACGCGAATGCCGAAATTCGGGTTGTTATTGACGCCAGAGATCGACGACAGGTCAAAGTTAAAGCTGTAAAAAGTATCGTGCGGACTCAGTCCACCAGCGTTGTCCCCGAAGGCATTCCAGTTCGTGCCATCAGTAGTGTACTGTAACTGGGACCAACGACTGGCTGTGCCACTGGCGCGATGGTCAAAATCAATCGTGATGTTCTTGTAACCCGCCGTGCTCGCGAGAAACTGCACGCCAGCGGTCCCCGAACCATTTCCTTGCGCAGGATAGGTCGAAGTATTCCAACCAATTCCGCCGCCGTTCCCTGTGGCGAACGTTGACGATGTTCCGCCCACATTCGACGCCGTTCCAGCGCCTGTGGATGGTGTCAACACACTTCCTTCAAATGTCCATTCTGTAATCACATCAGCGGACAACGCGCCGGGCATAGCCAACAAAATAACCACCAACAGAAGCTTTGAGATCTTCATTAATCGTTCTCCAAAAAGCAAAACTCAAGAAGCAATGAACCCTAAGGCCGCAAAATTGCGGTACACGAAATTCTTTGGGCCGAAACCCTATTGGAAGACAGCTTTGGAAAAATCAGCCTGCAAGGCCGCCTTCAACTCGATGACGCTTATTTCACCCAACCAATGTGAAGTTTGTGTGAGTAAAATTGTTAAATTGCGATGAAACTAGTGCGCGGCATTTGACAGATTGCAACTTCCGAGTCCCCTTTTCTTGGCCGCGAAATCACAATCCGAATTCGTCGCCGCGCACAAATGCCCCTGGATATTAACTCCGTCTCCGGCGTGCCAGTCCAGCCAAAGCCACCAGCCCTAGCACAGCCAAGGCAGACGGTTCGGGAATGGCCGCAATCGGGTCGCCGGATATGGTCACCATGTCAAACCGCCAAGTCCCCGTTGTGCCCACGGGGTTATAAGCAGCGCCATTGGCTTGGCTATATTCGCCCGTCGATGGATTGAAAGCACCGACAATGCGAAACGCAAAATTCGGGTTGTTATTAACCCCGGCGATACTCGACAGGTCCCGAAAATTGCCGTTCAACCACTGGTCTCCCCCAGGCGCGACATAGAGCGGTCCAAAATCAGTGAAATTCAAACCGTCTAATGAATACTGAAACTGAACGTGAGCTATCGCCGTATTGCTGAACCGATGATCCCAACTCACCGTGATGTTCTCGTAACCTGCCGTACTCGTAAACGCCTGAATGCCGTTGAGCTTTTCCTGCGTTCCTTGAGCCGGCATGTTGCGATTTTGATGTCCACGGTTTGTACCTGACCCAACTGCTGGATCGGATGAACCTACACCACTTGCAAATCCATCGCGAATCAAGGTTTGACCTGGAACTACGTCGATGGTTCCTAAACCAATGTCCGGAACGTCAGTTCCCTGCCCAGTGTTCAGCGGATCATTAAAGGTCCACTGTGTAATGACGTCAGCCGCCCCAATTCCTGGTAAGGTCAATACCAGGGCAATCAGGCCTACCAAAAAGTTCCTCATCGCTTGAGTCTCCACAAAAATAAAAGCCCTTAATCCGAAAACCTGCCGCTCGCTCTGCGGCGATTGCTGGCTGCGGTCATTTGCTGATTATCAAAACGTTGGCGCCAACACCTTGATGAAGTCGGCTTCGACCACAACTGCCAACGGAGCCTATTGAAACCGAAGCACGTTAAGAAACACGATTATTCGAGTTGAAGAATTGATTAATTCTGCAGTGGTTCAGATCATGTCTGCTGTTTGCAGAGTTCGTTTGCAAATCGGGATTGAAAAGAGTTTCCCTGACTCCACAGACAATTCAAGAAAACGTCCGCCTCTTTCAGAATCTTGAGCTTTGATCCTCGCTCAAATGGGAACTGGGGCTGAAGATCGCTTGATCTCCCGCCCCAGGATTTTAAAGGTGTCTGACGTTGAGGGTTCACTCACCGACCTTCATTGACTCGCACCATTTCAAGTGTGAAACCAACCATGCTGTAGTCGAGGAACAGCTTTTCGCCGCGAAACTCAAATGGCACTCGCTCGTCTCCCAGCTCCGTGCTCATCGATAACACGTTTCCTTGGATCGACCAGGTCCCTTGGCCCGACATGTTAACCACACCTTGGGGTGTCCCGATCTGCATATCGATTCGCAATCCACCGTTGGCCGAAAACGTCGCCCGAACGTAAATCTCGCTCCCTTCCAGGACGCCCTGGCAATGCCACGTGCCGACCAGACTGGGCATGCGTGCGGGCTGCTGATGGACAGGTTGAGTGGTTGGACCTGACGGCGGGGCTTGCTCGACTTGGTTGGGCTCCACACGATTGAATTCCATACGCATCGTCTGTCCGTCCATGAGGAACTCCAGTACCAAACGGTTAGAAGACACCTGATAGTCATACAGTCCGTTTTCGTTTGCTTCACTCCGCGTCGCCAACTGCTTGGCGTCAGCCGCCCATTGACCCTTTTCATACTGATCTTCGCGCCGGCCGTTCTTTGTTGTCACCAGCACCATCTCGTACGATCCGTTCGCCGCAAAGGCAAACACCAGATCCACGCTGTTGTTTTGGTCTCCTCCCCGGAAATGCCAAACGCCTACCAATGCATTGGGAGCTGCCTGTTGTGTCGGCGCTGGTGATTGAATCGGAGTGGCCCCAGGGACACCATCCAAGTTTCGCGGTCTGGCCTTCAATCCATCAACCCGAGAGGCAACCTGAGCATTGGCTGCCCCAAACATTCCCGCCCACACCACAACGCCCGTAAACGCCAGGCGAAACAACGATTGAACAACTTGAGAGATTGACTTGGTCATGATCTTGTCCCCTAAAATTTGATTCCAACTTTCTTCCAAACCGGCTCACCAATTGCCGTACCCCCCCAATACCGCCCCCCCTCTCACCCGTGACAAAA
Source organism: Pirellulaceae bacterium (assembly GCA_035327685.1). Lineage (GTDB taxonomy): Bacteria > Planctomycetota > Planctomycetia > Pirellulales > Pirellulaceae > BJ22. The sequence goes on from DAOLCX010000339.1 coordinate 4,014, forward strand.
AATCCCAAAACAAATAAGAAATAAGGAAATAAGGACAGGCATTATCATGATTTCCCGCTCAGAAACCCGAGTCCCCCCTCCTACAAAAATCCGCCGAAGACC
>DAOLCX010000340.1:0-4114 GCA_035327685.1 Pirellulaceae bacterium
ACCATCACTGACGATACAGCCAACTCCGTCCACCCGCCGTTTACCTGGTCGATCAAACAGGTGGTCGGTCACCTGATCGACTGCGAGCGCGTGTTTGGGTACCGTGCCGCACGGTTCGCCGCTGGTGATGACACACCATTGCCTTCATTTGACGAAAACCTCATGGTCGCGGAAATGGATTATCAGCAAGTCCCATTGCCCGAATTGATTGATGAATGGCGGGATCTGCGGCGCGCCAATTTGCGCTTTTACCAAAGACTATCACCTCAGCATTGGGAACGGCGCGGGGATTCGGCAGGTAACGCATTATCTGTTCGGGCCATCGGCTTTATTTTGGTTGGACACACCATCCACCATTTAAAGATCATCCGCCAACGATTGGGAAAGACCCGATAGTATCCGAGAGTCTAGAAATAGACCGGCCTGGATTCGCCATAGGCAATGCGGCGGTATTGATTGATATCAACCACTTGTTCGTTGAGTGTACATAGGTCGTACACCCAGCCGATTCCAAACAGGCCAAACGTGAAAAGATAGATCAAACCGGTCAGAATTTTGCCCTGGTAGAAGCGATGCAGGCCAAGCCATCCCGCGAAACACAGCATGACCCAGGCCAAGTTATAGTCCACGTTTCCAGGTGGATAACGGTAACTGGCATGTTGGGCCATGGACGGGATCAAGAAAAAGTCAACCAGCCAGCCAATGCCCAAGAGCCCGAACGTGAAAAACCACAATGCGCCCGTCAGTGGCTTGCCGAAGTAAAATCGGTGCGCCCCGGTGAATCCGACCAGCCAGAACAGATACCCCAGAAAAACGCTGTGTGACCGGACATACCCAACCGGGACATACTTCACATATTGCGGAGTAGGATATGAGTACGACATCGGTTCTACCTGAGTTTCCTGCCTGCTCTTCAACCAAACATGAGACCGTATTCGAACCATAAGACCGAATATTGGGACTCATTTTTCAATTCTCGAAATCGGAAAAAGTCTCCCTGAACGCGACATACCTGGCGGCGAATCCCGCAGACCAGGCCTTCGGGATTTAGCTTGAAAAAACAATCAAGGGTTCGCGAGTCTTTTTCAGGTAAGGCAAGTTTCGAATGCGGGGTCAAGCCCTGTGCTGGACCTCAAAAGGACTTCAACTCCCTCAACTTGTTGAAGCCAATCTTTCACTTTTTTGTATTTTTGCGATGCTGATCAACATGGCTGTGGTAATGATAGCCGCCGCGATCACCCAACTGATGGGGACAGGTTGGTTTTCTTCGGGAAAACCTGGGATGTTTGACAGTTCGCGATGGAAATACGCCAGGCCAAATACGCAAGCATTGTGGACAGCGTGCAGTAGAATTCCGGGAACAATGGAATTGGTGCGGTAAGCGATCCAGCCCAACACCAAGCCTACCAGAGTAGTCGTCAAAAACCGATCAAACATGGCGATTCCACCCGACAAAGTGTGAAACGCCCCGAAAGCAACGGCCGAGAAGACAATTGCGATCATGGGCCGCCCAGCGCCCAACAGGCTTCGCAACAACATGCCGCGAAAAAACCACTCCTCACACAACGCCGGAACCAAGGAAAAGGCCACTGCGATCAGTAAGATCGGCGCTTCGCGAAAACGTTCGACATGTCCTCGGCTGAACTCCACCAACCGTTGGGCCCAATCGCTTGCAGCATCATCTCCCAACAACCATGACAGCACATGTTGCCAGCCGGTCAAGATCGACATCACCAACGGCCACAAACTGATACCCAACACAACAGCGCAGACCGCCACCCAGGGATTTGGTACTCGAAGACCAAACCCAGTCCGCCACTTGATGCGCTGATGCGCGGCCAACAGAGCCGGGACGACAAAAAATGCGATCGCGGTGAAACCCGCCATCCAGATCAATCGTGTTTCAATTGAGGTCTCGATCCGACTGAGCACACCGATTAACACAAAGTTCAGCGGAAATAATAATAACAAACAAAAAAGAGCGGTTTGGTGGGAAGGAAGTTCTCGGTCGATTGCAGGCCGCGAAAACATCTCAATCCAACTCGCCTGACCTCCATAAAGAATCGAATCGCTGCCGAACAAAGAGGCGGCCAGCGCCACAGCGACCGCCGCGTAGATCGCCGTGGAAACGACTGCGACCGTGGCGGGGACCCAGTCGAATTGCCCCTGCAACACGTCGCGGGCCAACAACAAAATGTTCATCATGGGGACAACCGCCCAAGGTCCCGTCAATTCCATGCCGGGAGTGAGCGTCAATAAACCCGGCCCCAATGACAACAGAATTAGGGGGACCAGATAGGCTTGTGCCTCTTTAAAGCTCCTGGCAAAACTGGTGATCACCAACATCACGGCCGAGAAAAACACCGCGAACAACAACAAGAGTCCCAACACCTGGACGGCCATACCGATCGTTAACCCATCAGGCCCCAACAGCATTCGCTCCAAGCCAAAGGCCCAAATCGTCCCCAGCATCCCTCCCAGATTCAACACTGCGGTCAAGACCGAGACAGTCAACACCGCCGTCATTTTGGCAATCAGAATCGTCATTCGTGGAATGGGTGCGGCGACCAGGGTTTCGAGCGTTCCGCGCTCCCGTTCGCCGGCGGTCAAATCGATGGCCGGATACACGGCGCCCGTGATCGTCATCAATACCAGCACCAACGGGATGATTGCCGCCAGGTTCGGACCCTGTCCCGCGACCAATTTCAAATCAACAGGATGCGATACGACGTCGAGTGGAAGTGATTGATCCCCTTCTAACTGGCCGATCCGTTGTTGCAGTGCGAGGCGGTTGGCTAATTCCAAATGTTCTCGTACCAGTCGCGCCGCATTCCGGCTGATCGGTACGGACGGATCAAAGGTCAACTCCCAGGACCAGCTTGTTTCGGCGTCTTCACCCGTTTGATTCAACTCGACAAACAAGTCGAGCTCACCTTGCTCCATCAGTACCTGGGCCGCCTGGCGCCCCCGTTTGAGTTCTAACCACCGATGTTGTGAGAATGGTGCCTCAAGCCGCCTTGACGGTTGAGCCATGGGGTAATCCTGCTGGTCCGTACTCTCATCGCGATGGGCTCGCGGTTGAATGCCGACAGTCATCACCTCGATCTGTTGGCACAATGCGAGAAACTGTTGGTCGCCAAGATCCGACTGGACACCGATGCGGTAGCGGATCCAATCGTCATCCGGGGTCGTCCAAGTACTCGATACCAGAAACGAACGAAATCCCAAGCTCAGCAGCGGGTACACGAGCAGCGGCATCAAGATCAACGTCAACAAGGTGCGCCGATCGCGCAAAGTTTCGCGGAGTTCTTTTTGCGCTAAACGGAAAAACGAAGGCCGCCGCCGGTGGCTGATGGGGGCCGTCGCCGAGTTCAAATAATGCTCGGTCATCCGCTGACGACCTCGTGTAGCGGATGTGTGATCGGATCGCGGATCAACTGCACGAACATTTCGACCAAATCGGCCTGGCCCGTCGCGCGCTGTAGGTCGGACAGGGTTCCCATCAGTTCCATTCGGCTGCGGAAAAGCAAACCAAATCGATCACAAACTCGTTGAGCTTGTTCCAATTGGTGAGTACACAAAATGAACGATTTTCCCTCTGCCTTAAAAATCTGAATCGAATCGAAAATCACCTGGCTACCGACGATGTCCAAGCCGAGTGTCGGTTCGTCCATAATCATCACCGGTGGATCGTGAACCATGGCCCGCGCCAAGTTAATTCGCTGCTTTTGCCCTGTGCTTAACGACGCGCAGCGTTGCTCGATAAAGGTCCCCAAGTCCAACCATTCCGTCAACAACTCGATTCTTCGACCGACCTGGTCGGGAGACAGCCCGTACACCTCGCCAAAAAACGTCAAGACTTCTCGTCCGGTCAACCACTGATATATTCCAGCCGACGCTGAGACAAAACCGACGCGGCGTTTAACTTCGTCCGGAGTCTGGTCGGACCGAAATCCATCAATCTTGGCGTAACCATGGTCTGCCCGCAACAGCCCTAAGATCATGCGCATCGTCGTGGTCTTGCCCGCGCCGTTGGGTCCCAACAAACCGAAGGTCTCACCGGGCTGAACTTCAAACGAGACCTTGTCTACGGCTCGTATGATGCGGCCTGCTT
>DAOLCX010000341.1:0-4111 GCA_035327685.1 Pirellulaceae bacterium
ATTCCCAGGTAATCGCACCCATTTCCGATTGCCAGTTCCAAATTCTGGATCTGGAATGTCCAGTTCCGGGCCGTTGACAGGGACTTCACCCAAGTCATCACACAATCGTTGATGAAGTTGATTTCGCAAACGTGCCAAACGTATCTGCTCGTCGGGCAGATTCTCTAGACTGAGCGCCAGTGCCGCAGCAAAACCTACAATCCCTGGAACATTTGACGTTCCTCCGCGCAGGCCAAGTTCTTGCTTACCGCCGTCGATCTGACTTATCAACCGTACCGGCTTGTCTCCGGTGCGCCGAACATACAACGCCCCAACCCCCTTTGGGCCATAGATTTTGTGGGCTGAAAAACTCATCAAATCAACCGGCGGGTTTTGCACATCGATGAACAACTTCCCCACTCCCTGAGTCGCGTCCGTGTGCAGGCGAATACCATGTTCCCGGCAAACATCCGCAATCGACTCCAGCGATTGAATCGTACCGATTTCATTATTGGCCAACATCACCGAACACAAAAACGTGTCGTCGCAGATGGCGTCGCGCAACTGGTCCAAGTCCAAGGTCCCCGCCAGCCGATGACCGGCCGGGCGGACGGGTAAAAACGTGATGCGAAAGCCTTGACGACCAAGCTTTTCCAAAGGGCTGATCACGGAGGGGTGCTCGGTAGCCACACTGATGATATGACCGCTATGGCGCCGTTCGGCCAATCCGCGAAACGCCAGATTGTTGCTCTCTGTCGCACCACTGGTGAAAATGATGTCGCGACTGGAAGCGGCATGGATGGCGGTGGCGATCTGGCTTCGAGCCGCTTCAATCAGGTCATGGGCGCGCTGTCCCATCCAGTGTGTCGCGCTGGCTGGATTCGCGTAATCCAACTCAAACGTCGGCAACATTGCCGCGACCACGCGCGGATCGACCTGCGTCGTCGCATGATTGTCCAAATAAATCACACGCCCCCCGTTCAAAACCCTGCCGCAACCGCTGGCATTTGTAACCGTTCACGGTATTGGTTGGAAAGCCGTGATTGTAGAACAATTGCCCTCAATGGTTCACCACTCGACGGTGGTTCACGTCGACACGGAGGCCGGGACAATGGAGGATAGTTGTTCAACTGTTCTTCCATGCCCTGAACAGTTACCGACCTTCAGAACCCGCCCTACCCTGCTCTATTCACACAATGCCTTGACCACCGGGACCAACCCTTCTACCACTCGACCCAATCGAACAAAATCGATCTTGTCCGACGTATCACTGGCCAAATGATAGTGCGGGTACCGAAATGGAGCAGTATCGGTGACCATCAAACCCAAGTAACCTTCCTGCCAAAACGACCAGTGATCAGACCAGCCCACACCCGGCAACCGTTCGTCAAAACATCCCATCTCGGCGGGGAAATCACTGTGGGCCCGAAACGTTTGATAGACATGTTCGACCAGTTCGCGCGATGCCTGATTCCCGACAAACGCAATAAAGTTTCCCGTGTCAGGATAAATCGCATCCAGCGGTGGCGGATATTGTTGGCTTTTCGGTTCGTCGGAGTAATAGCCCATGGTTTCCAAACTGATCACGCCGACGATCTCGTCACCGCGCCGCCGACATGCGCGCGCATAGACCCATGACCCCATTTGGTCTTCGGTTTGAAAGTAGGGGGGCTCCTCATTGACGAAGGCCACCCAGCGCAGAGTGCGGTGAGGCTGATGTTCTTTCAATGCCTCTGCCAATGCCAACATGGCCGCCACCCCCGTACCATTGTCATTGGCCGCCGGAGTCCCGGGGGCCGAGTCGTAATGGGCACCAATGATCAGAATCTGTTCCGGTGACGTGATCCCCCGAATCTCAGCAATTAAATTGTGGCAAGGGACTCCGCGAACCTCATAGGTTTGCCGTTCCACGTCCAACCCGTTCTCACGGAAACGCGCTTCGATCCAGTCAGCAGCATCCGCCAGCCCTTTAGGCCGAGCCAAATTGCGTTGCCCGATCGTGTGACTCAGATGCTGCACATCTTGGACAAGTTGTTTTACGAGTTTACTCTCTTGAGTGTAGTCCCGATCGATCATGCCAGTTCCCTTTCGGAGACGGCAGCTGCCCAACACGGCAAGCATCACAACGATGGATAGTAAAATAAGCCGCATCTTGATCGCTTGACACTGGAGGAATTTCGCTGTAACCGTTCACGACATTGTACAACCATTGTCTTCAATTGTTCGAAATCCTGGCTGGGTTTACCATCGTCCGAAGATGAACCATTGAGGACCATTGTTCTACAATCAAGATTTTACGTCAAATCTTGAACGGTGACGGCAATGGTAGCAGCGTGTTTTTTGCCAGTGCCGCGCCGTTCCAAAAACTGGTCTTTTTCCAATCTGTCGAACACGGAATAATGTCACAAGATTGGCTTTTTAACGAGAACACAAAGACATGCGCATATTTCTGTCCGCCGGTGAGCCGAGCGGTGACTTACATGGCGGCAACTTGATTCGCCAGTTGAAATCGTTGGTCCCTGCATTGGAAGCGACTGGCTTCGGCGGTCCCAAAATGCGTCAGGCGGGTTGCGACAATTTGTTTGACCTGGCCGATTTGGCCGTGATGTTTTTTGACGGCCTGGCGTCCAATTTCAAACGATTTCGACAGTTGCTGCGCCAAGCTGACGAGTATTTCGCCAATCACCGAGTCGATGCTGTCATCTTGATTGACTTTCCCGGATTCAATTGGTGGGTCGCACGGGCTGCGAAGAAACGCGGCATTCCCGTGATTTACTACGGCGCGCCGCAGCTTTGGGCTTGGGCCCCTTGGCGGATTCGCAAACTTCGGCGACTCGTGGATCTCGTCCTGTGCAAACTGCCGTTCGAAGCTGACTGGTTTCGCCGGCGCGGGGTGCAGGCCCAATACATCGGTCATCCCTTCTTTGACGAAACGTCCCAAGTCAAGATAGATCAGGCATTCGTTCAAAACTGGTCAGCAGACTCGCGCCCCACATTATTGCTGTTGCCCGGTTCGCGAGACCGCGAAGTCCAGCAACATTGGCCTGTTCTGCAAAGCGCCGCTTACCAATGTCAGCAACACCTTCCTGCGTTGCGCGTCGCCGTGGGGTGTTTCCGCGAGGAACATCGGGATCTAGTGCAGCAAGACATCCAGCAGCGCGGCTTGGACTTTACCCCATTCGTGCACCGCACGCCGGAATTAATGCATGTGGCCACCGGTTGCCTGGCCTGTAGTGGAAGTGTTTCGCTGGAGCTGATGGAACGCCGGGTCCCTACGGTGATTGTTTATAAGCTCGATCTGTTGAAGCGGTTTCTCAAATGGTTGCTGTTGCGATGTCGGTATATCACACTCGTCAATTTGATGTGGACGGACGATATTGAAGGTCGCGGCCTGCCAGCTTATGATCCCGACCGCGCGGGCGTGGAAAACGTCCCGATGCCTGAGTACCTGCTGACACGAGATCGCACAGCGGATATTGCCCGGCGTTTGTTGGCTTGGTTGTCGGATGAGTCGTTGCGCCGCGAGCAAGTCGCCTGGCTTGATACGTTGGCCCTCAAATACGCCCGTCCAGGCGCATCGCGCCAAGCGGCGACGATTGTTTTAGACTATTTAAAGCGTCGCCAAAAGCTGTCCGCACGATCTGCCGCTTAGCAACAGGCAAAAATTAAGAGCCGCTGTTGGGAGCAGCGGCTCTTGTGGGCAAGTTTTCGTGAATTGCGGGCCGGCTTGTCAATAACTGGACTAGAAGACATCGAGGATAAAGTGGTGTCCCCAGTGGTACCGACGGGGCGTGGGATAATAGTTGTGCCACTGCTTGTTGTACACTGGAATCCGCATTTCCGGCGGATAACGGTAATACATTGACTCAGCGCTGCGGTAATAGTCGTTGCCCCAATAATTTTGGGGGTAATAGACGTAGGGATAATGGTAGAATCGCTCCATGTTTCGCATGGAAGCTTGCCCGCCCCAAACCGCGCCATACGCTTGGTCTTGGGCCGTGGCTTGGCTCGCCTGGCTGGTCCAGGCGATGACGGCCGCAACTATGGCGGCCAAAACCGTACGACGAATCATGGAGTTTCTCCCCTCCTGATGGCTGCGATCGCTCGGACGATGACTGTTCATCCCATGGCT
>DAOLCX010000342.1:0-4109 GCA_035327685.1 Pirellulaceae bacterium
GCACCAGGAGTCCAGCGGGATACCGGTGGCGACGGACGCATTGAACAATCGCGCGCCGTCCAGATGCGTCGCCAGGTGATGTTGCCGCGCCCAATCGCAAACCGCGCGCACGTTTTCCAAAGGGAGAATCACGCCTCCACCCCGGTTGTGGGTGTTTTCCAGCGTCACCAGCCGAGTGCGCGCCGCATGTTCGTTATCGGGGCGTATCAATTCATCGAGTTGCTCAGGCCAAATCTGACTCCGTTGACCTCGCACGGTTCGAGCGATCACGCCGCTCAATTGGGCAAAAGCCCCTTGTTCGTAGTTGAAGATGTGGCAGCCTTCTTCACAGATCATCTCATCGCCGGGCCGGCAATGCAGACGGACGGCAACCTGGTTGGTCATGGTTCCCGACGGCATGAACATCGCCGCTTCTTTGCCCAACAGCGCCGCAATTCGCGTTTGCAATCGCGCGACAGTCGGATCGACATCAATCACGTCGTCGCCTACTTCCGCTTCAGCCATCGCGCGTCGCATGGCTTCGGTCGGTTTGGTCACGGTGTCGCTGCGCAGATCGATCATCGCCAGGCCTGCGATTTAAAGTTTTGCAAAGGCGTCCAACGCGCGTTGAATATGATCTGGAGTGAACGCGGCAGAGACCTGCAACCGGAGGCGCGCTTCTCCTTTGGGCACTACCGGGAAACCAAACCCGATAATCATGATTCCCAAGTCGAACAATCGTTTGGATTTTCGAATCGTTTCGGCTTCATCGCCGATCATGATCGGAATGATCGCTGTGGGGCTGTCGGCGCAGTGAAAACCCAATTTAGTCAACCCGCTGCGAAACGTGGCGATATTGCTGCGAAGACGTTCGATCAACGTTTGGTCCCGTTCGACAATCTCCAGGGCCTTGCGAGCGCTATAGGCCACGGTGGCAGGCAGGGCATTGGAAAACAAGCTGGGTCTCGCGCGCTGTTCGAGAACTTCGATGGCTCGTTGCGAAGCGGCAATATAGCCGCCGGCGGCCCCACCTAAGGCTTTTCCCAGAGTCCCCGTCAATACGTCGATTTGGCCCAAAAGTCCAAAATGTTCAGGGGTGCCGCGGCCGGTGGCTCCCAAAACTCCGATGCCGTGCGAATCATCGACAACTAACATGGCTTGATAACGCTCGCACAGCCGCACCAGTTCGGGTAGATCGCAGACGTCGCCTTCCATGCTGAACACACCATCGGTGACCACCCACCGGGCCGGATGGGATTGTGCCGCCTGCAACTGGTCTTCAAGTTGATTAAGGTCACCATGGGAATAAACTGACTTGCTCACGGATTTAGGCATCAGCCGCATCCCGTCAATGATGCTGGCATGGTTCAAGGCGTCGGACAACACGGCATCTTCAGGACCTACCAGCGTTGGAAATAAGGCCTCGTTGGCGTTCCAACAACTGACATACGATAAGGGCGCCGGGGTTCCGACGAATCGCGAGATGGTTTTTTCGAGTTCTCGGTGGCAGGCCAGCGTGCCACAAATAAAGCGCACCGATGCCGTTCCGGCGCCGTAATCCCTCAGTCCTTGATGGCCAGCTTCGATCACTTCCGGATGGTCAGCCAACCCTAAATAGTTATTGGCGCACAACACCAACACTTCGCCGTGGCCAGCGATTTTCACGACGGGACGCATCGGTCCCGCCAGTTCGTAGAAGGGTTTGCGCTGGCCCGAACTGTCCAACGTATGAATCAACTCATCGAACCGTTGTGTGACATTTTGATTAGGCATTACTTACTTGTTCCCAGTATCCGACTTTCTCTTGAATTCGGCCCCATCGACTATCGGCAACTTGAGGTTCGGCTCAAACACGCAGCGAAGCTGTTTGGGGCCAGGTCCCTGGTGTTTTTTTCCATTTGATTTTGGGATCGGCCACACGGCGTCAGCCACGGTTTCGGCGGTAAAAACCGGGGCTAACGCCGGTGTCTAATTCGGTCAACCCGAACATCTAGTGGAAACAAAGCACTAGGATCGCAAGTGCCAACTGCTTCCAGCGCCCAACCATCCCTGCGGGGCATCATACCCCCACCCCCTAGGCAATTGAACGGGTGACTCCCCTTACAATCGTCACAAAGCTAACCCGTGAGCGATCGGGTTAGATATGAAAAGAATGAAGCTGCGTGGCCACCAGAGTCCGGAATCCCTTGTTTCGGGCAACCTTGCCGACCTCCACAGGTCGCATACAATAAAAATAAGTGTGGTCGAAAATGCCCTTCAACTGTTGCCATTTTTCAAATTTCGGACAGAATGAATGAATGAGTCTGGCGCTCAAATCTGCCGTAATCTGAAGGGCCAGGCACATCACGTAGGAGACGTTGGACTGTGCTTCCACGACCAGGAATTAGGTAACTATGTCGATCAAGGCTAAATGCGGTCATTGCCAATCTAGTTTTTCCGTGCGCGATGAGTTCGCTGGCAAGCGAGTCAAGTGTCCCCAATGCGCGGAACCGATGACCATCCCGAACAAATCAAGTTCGCCAGCTCAACCTGCACGCGCCGGGCAATCAGCTCGACCTCCTGCGCAGGGGAGCGGGCAACCGGGTACTGGTCTGTCGCCCGTCTTGCCACATGAGGCCAAGCCTAAATCGGCTTCGAAGCCAGTCAAGCCAGCGTCGCCCCCCAGTCAGGCCCCATTACCCGCAGCGGCTGGGACTCGAACGGCTGCTGCCGCACCGATGTTTATTGGAGCTGCCGGAGCGGCGTACGATGCCAAACAGAAGCCGCGCCGCCCCGCGGCCAACACGACCTCGAACTATTACAACCCCCTCCTCGATTTGTTGGACGAAGCGGAGGTGGTTGCGAGGCCGCGCGGGACGAGTTGTGGAAATTGTGGCGCCGAAGTGCAGCCCAATGCAATTATTTGCGTGGAATGTGGATTCAATTTGGAGACCGGCGAAAAATTGGAAACCGCCATTCTGATCGACGATGACGATTTGATTGGCTCCAGCCGAATGAGTGATGCTGAGAAAATCCTGGCAAAAGCCGAAAGGGATATTGCGGATCGCCCGGTCACGGCTGTCGGCCAGGATTTCGGCGATGGCAACGAATCATTTTTGATCAGTTTGGTTGCTGGGGGAGCCTTCCTGGCATTTATCGGTTTGGGCGTGGGCGCTGTGTTGGGGCTGGATTGGTTCATGGACCGGTTTGGCTTGACCCCGGCGATGGTCAGTTTGGCTGCTTCCATCACGATTTACACGTTAGGTTTTGTGTGGATCACAATCGTTGCGTTTACGGTTCATCCGGCCCAAGGAATTGCTTGCTTGTTTTCCGGAGGAACGTACTGCATGATTTACGGGTTTATGCAGGGAAAAGGAACTGTGGTTCCCGCCATCATTATGATTGCTGCTACCCTGATCGGTTTAGCCACACGTTTCTTTAGTGGGTCCGGCGAGCCAGACTATTCGTGGGTTCCTGCTATCAACGGCTTGCTTTCGTCCATCGTTCGATAATCGACGGTAGCCCAGTACTGTCGGTAGCCCAGTACTGTCGGTAACCCAGTACTGCAGCGTTTGAATGTCGTTTTCGCGATCTGAAGATAGCGGTTCGCCGCCATCTTTTTACGGCTCACCGCGATCTCTCATCGCGAGGTGAAATACCCCCTAGGGGACTCGAACCCCTGTTGCCGGACTGAGAACCCGGAGTCCTAGGCCACTAGACGAAGGGGGCAAAGGGGCATGGTCACGGGCAATCCGTGGGGTTGCCGCGAAACAGGCTGCCATGCCCAGCCATTGACACGATTATGGTGCGCTGAGCCCACGCTGTCAATTCCCACTTTGGGGCGATTTCAGCATCGGGCGAGCTGCTACGCAGACGGGATGTGGATCTCACTTTGAAAAACACCAGCTAAAAATTCTCATCGCACGGGCAAAAAAAATGCGCGAACCATGTGTCCTTCGCATCTGTAACAATGAAGCGATGTCGGGCATAATGATCGGCGGTATGTGTCGAGTGCTTGCGACATGAGGAAGCTGAGTTGCTCCCACCAGCGCGACCGTGTTCGCGCAGGGTAGAATGACTTTGAGTAAAATTTTTGAATTACAGATTTTTGTTAAAGAATTGATGTTGACCGGCCGGGGCCGCTTACTTAC
>DAOLCX010000343.1:0-4103 GCA_035327685.1 Pirellulaceae bacterium
AACGCCGCGATGGTTCAGGATTCCAAGTCGGTGGCAGTACCGGCGGTGCGAGTGCTGGCCTTAGTGATGATTCTGGATCGCGGAGCCAGGCTGGGACCGCTCCAAATCCCGATGAAATTGAGGCGAGCCGTTACCAGCGGGTCACCATTTCGCCCAACATGTTGCACCCAGACGTGCGCCGCAGACTCTTGGAGGAGATGAACCAAACGGACCGAGTCCCTGGTGCCCGCCCGACCGAGTGGAGTGAACCATCTTCGTGGATTCTCGCCGGATCGAACGGCAGTTCCTTCTATGCAGGAGATGCCGTGGTCGAAGGGATGCGGACGACACGTGTGGGCGAGACGGTGATCGCCTTGACTGAGCCGATTGCGCGGTTCGTCGCGGGCGCCTGGTCCGAGAAATACAATACCTTGCTCCCCAGTAAACGCGACGTGTCGCGCGGTGATTTGCTCAACTTCATTGCTGAACGAATCCACATGTTGAACCCCCGCGATTACCGGGTGCTGCGCGCCGATAACGAGCCCATCCAAACCAATGGCGTGGTCGTGGACATTATGGGAGGCATGAGTTTGCCCTACACGGTTCCCATGCGTTATCAAGCTCCCACAGATGTGCTGGTGTTGGACGCATCCGGTAATTTGCGCGTGCAGAACAGTTTGGATGACTACAAGGGCTACCGTCACGCGCTGTTCCTGGAGGATGAAAAGGCCGAGTACGGGAAACCGAGACCGAGTCGAGAAACGACGGCAGGGCAGTAAATCCGACAAGACTCGGTTGACGGCATTGGAATTCTTGCATCACGACCAGGCCTTTGGGGCTGTCAACAAACCGGGCGGTGTCCTGACCCAGGCGCCCCCCGGTATCGACAGCATCGAATGCCGCGCGCGGACAGCACGGGCAACGATCACTGGGGCCCAGCATCCCTATATCGGAGTCCCCCACCGTTTGGATCGTCCCGCGTCGGGCGTCTTGCTTCTGGGGTGGTCGCGCTCAGCCACCAAGAAACTGGCGGAACAGTTTGAGCGCCGCGCCGTGGACAAGACTTATTGGTGCGTCGTTGCCGGACAGGTGCCGGGACCAGCTGGCCAATGGTCGGACTGGATGCGCAAGATCCCAGACCAGGCGCAGTCAGAAATCGTTCCACATGACCATCCCGACGCTCAATGGGCAGCCCTGCAATATCGCGTTTTAGGGCAATCGCGCGGACTGTCCTGGCTGCGCATTGAGTTGGAAACCGGTAGAACTCATCAAATTCGGCTGCAGTGCGCTTCCCGCGGATTCCCGATTCTCGGCGATGATTTATATGGCAGTGCCCATCCGTTTGGCCCGCAGGTAACAGATACGCGCGCGCGGTGGATTGCACTTCACGCGCGGCGGCTGAGTTGCCAATCGCCATCGAATCCTGGACCACCTCTGGTCATTACGGCGCCTCTGTTTCATCATTGGGAGGCATTTTACGAGGCATTTGCGGATATGCGAACTTTGGACGTGTAATCGGTCATGGAACGGAAGCGTTTTTTTTCTTTGCGCGGATTCATGAAATCCGGAACGAACTGGCTGGGGGGGCTGCTCAATAGCCATCCTGACATTTGTTGTTTGGGTGAGTTTCACTGGCAGGAAATCATGCAGCCAGCTTACCTGCGTCTAAAAAACGAAACGCTGTATGGGGACGAGGCATTCAAACGTCTGACGATACGCGAATTGGAGCAAGCCATTCGGCGACTGATGCGGCGCGTTGCCGATCCAGTTGCCACTGTCATTGGCGAGCGAACGCCGACCACACTGGCCCCGATTGTTTTCCGCGACGGACCTTGCGTCACGATGACCCGGGACGGGCGGGATGCCTTGGTCAGCCGGGCGTTTCATCTTTACAACAATCCACAAGTGACTCGGATGTTCTCGCGGCATCCTCAAATGCGGGAGCACTTGGCAGCGTTTCGTGAAGACCCTTGGTATTTTCGGGATCATCCGGACCGGTTGCTGGACAATGAGGAATTAGTGCGTGTATCTGCCCGCTGGTGGAAACAACATCTGCAACGCGATCGTCGCACCATGGCCTCCCATCGGCGCCTGCGGGTCAAAGTAGTCCGTTATGAGGAATTGCATCGGGATTGCCAGGGCGTGATGAGTGGCGTATTCGAGTTTTTGGAGGTTGATCCACTCAAAGCTCCCAGTCCAGAGGGGGATTTGCAAGCTGGATTTGGCGAGGAACGGCCGCACAGTTTTTTCCGGAAAGGGAAAGTTGGCGACTGGCAAATCTACTTCACGCCCCAGGCCAAGGAGTGGTTCGAACTGGAAGCGGGAGATGAACTAGTCTTACAGGGTTATGCAACTGGCAAGGACTGGTGACGTAGGTCCCGCCTGACCTACATCGGGAATGGGGTGGCACTGGCAGAAATTCGGCTGCCCCAGCGTGGCCCAGTTGTTCGCGGTATCGGGCCTTGTTGCGGCCATTGTGAATTGCCAAGCCGCGGAAGTCGTTTTTCACGCGGCCCTTTGAACAGAGGCAGGCGACATTTGCTGGTCATCAGTTCTCAAACTGATGAATTCTTGGAGCACGTACTGAAGAGCGTGCGATTTCGGTAGCGCCTTGGGACTAAGTTAAGCTGTAGCACTTATTCGTATTGAATAGCCTGCATACGAAAGTCATGAAATGACTGATATGCCAGACTTGACGATTATTGAGCCTCGCCGTGTTGATTTTCGTTCCGTTTATGAACTTTAATGGGAACGTGGCAAATGCGCGGACGATGTTTTCTTTTACCCAGATTCAGGTTGATTGGGTTGTGCGCTTGGCATGCACCCAGACGATTAACGGCCCAGGTCAGAAGAAGACGTTCAAGGAGTCGAAACATGCATTGCTTGAGGTTCTTGACGATATGGTTGGCTGCCGCGGCCGCTTGGCCCGCCCTGGCTTGGTCGCAAGATCACTGGTCCAGCCCGTCAACCATCGGCTCTTACCAATCGACACTACCCCGAGATTGGGATCGCGCCTTTTCTGGAAGTGAACCGACGGGGGTGAATGCGGGCCAGTCGTTTCAGGCTGTACCTTCACAATCGGCGCGGTTTCGCCAGGACGCTCCGGATTATGCCCCTCCGGGCGTTGCACCAAATCAGGCACCACCGCAACCGCGTACAGAGAATGGGTTTTACTCCCACCCTGTCGATGGAAGCTTATCCTCAGGTTGCGAGACGTCATCCAACAGGAACTGGGGAATTCACTCTGATAGCCGAAGTGAACGCAATGCGAACTGGCTCGTTGGTGTCAATGGCCTGGTGTTTTCTCGCGATTACGAAGACGACTTGGGAATGAGCGTGAACGCATTGGGAGAGTCTTTGTTTTCTACCGATGCGGATCTGGGCTACTTTGGTGGTGTAGAGGCCTTAATAGGTCGCCGCACTTGCCAAGGGTCGGGCTGGGAGGCACGTTACTGGGGACTATATCCGAGCACGGCAACAGCGGTTCTGGGCAATTTGCCGGTGACCACATTCACAGGCTTTGCCGACTTGGATTATGTTCCCAGCGGCACCACGGTTTTGGACATTTTCAATTCGGCGGACGCGCACAGTGTTCGGCGGACGAACGAGTTCCATAATGTAGAATTCAATCTGTTGCGCAACGCAGGTAGCTATCAAAGTTATTTTGGACGCCCTGTAAACATCGAACTATTGGGCGGTTTCCGCTGGTTCTATTTCGATGAACAATTGGGATATTCCGCCTTCAACAGTGCACCCGGTTTGCCGGTTCAGTTTAATCGTTGTTCCAGCGCAACCAATTCAATGATGGGTTTCCAATTGGGTGCGCGTACCGAGCGACAGTTGACGTGTCGATTGAGTTTGGCCAACAGCATCCGCGGTGGGCTCTTCAACAACCGTATCCGCAACTATCTTTGTGCAGGTGCTGTTGATGGAATCCTGGCCGAAATCAATAATGGCCCCTATGCCGGAACTGATTTTGAGTTCAGTTCCAGGAAAAACGACATTGCCTACCTGGGCGAGTTGGATCTGGGCTTCTTGTATCAGATTTCTTCTTGTGCCCGCTTATCATTCGGATATCGCGCCATCGGCGTGGCCGGCGTGGCTTTGGGCGCCGACCAGATTCC
>DAOLCX010000344.1:0-4097 GCA_035327685.1 Pirellulaceae bacterium
CTCGGCGCCGGCGTTCAAGTCCGAGACAATTTGGCGTTTTTGCTGACCCGTTGCCTAGGACGGTTGGCCTGGTTGGCCGAGCAAGTCGAGAACATGTTTAACTTGCCTCCACTGCCAAGCACTAAGACCTCCAAATAACCCGAGTACAGCGGGCCGCGCGCAACCATGATCCATCACTCCAAGTTCGAGCGATCTGATGGTTTCAACTCCCAGTAGTCTGCTGTGTCGCTTGCATGCTCGAGACGACGTCATATCGTGGACTCGGTTTGTGACGTTGTATTCCCCACTCATCTTTCTATGGGTCCGAAAACTGGGGATCGAACGGCAATCGGCGGAAGACCTGGTGCAGAATGTGTTGTTGGTCGTTCTCAACCATGCATCGATTTTGGCGCGACAGCCCCCCCGTTCGTTTCGAGCCTGGTTGCGAACCGTCACACTCAACCAAACGCGCGACTGGATGCGCCGCCAGAAGAAGGTTTCCAATCCACAACTCATCTTGGCGCAGATTGAAGCTGCCGTCGAAGACCCCAACCTACTCGCCACGGAAACCGAATATCGCAGTTATCTGGCGACGACCGCGCTCAAACTCATGAAAGAGGCTTTTTCGGAGACGACCTGGCGCGCATGCTGGGAACACGTCGTATTGGGAAGGAAGGCCGAGGATGTTGCCCGGGAACTGGGAATTTCACCCAACGCCGTGTACCTGGCTCGGGGACGCGTTCTGAACCGGCTACGCGAAGAACTGGCCGGTTTGTGGGAAGATTGACTGATTTGGTAAGTCTCGTCAGGCTGGAAAGCCTGACGTTCTGTCTGGATCGAGATATCGTCGAGACAGATTTCACCAATCGGCTGCGTCAACTTCATACGGGACCTCAGCATCATGAGTATCCTGGACGGGTAGTCTGAAACTGCCCGACATGCACTATCGGAAAACGGATCGGTCGATGGACTCGAGAGTATTGCAACGTTTTTTGGCCGGAAAGGCATCTCCGCAGGAAGAGGCCGATTGTGAAGCCTGGCTCGAACAAGCGCCTACCCTGATAAACTGCGATGCCACCGTCGATGACAATTCTCTTATTTCGGCACTCCAGTCCGCATCCGGCAACGACGAACTTGATGATTCGATGGTGGAATCGATCGTGAATCATCTGGTCGAGAGAATGCCTTTGTCCGACGGAATCGTGGGCGATTTGCAATCGTGGCTGGGACCGGCAGTCCATGCTGGTGATTTGGGAACCATTGGGCCTTACCGAGTGATCGAACTGCTCGCGTGCGGTGGGATGGGCCTTGTATTTCGAGGAGTCGATCCCAAGCTGAATCGGAGTATTTGCATCAAATTATTGAATCCGGTCCACCGTTTTCATGCTGATACCGTTGCGCGGTTTGAGCGCGAATCTCGGGAAGCTGCCCAATTGGCTCATGACCGAATCGTGATGATTCTGGATGTCGGCGAACAAAACGGGCTCCCGTGGTTCGCGATGCCGATGTTGAGCGGGCAATCGCTGCGCCGCAAACTGCAAAACGAAGGTTCGCTGTCACCAGCTCTGGCTCAACATTACATCCGGCAAATGGTCGATGGGCTCGATTACGCTCACCAATCCGGTTTGCTACATCGCGACATCAAACCTGACAACGTGTGGATCACAGACGACGACGAGTTGAAGATTCTCGACTTTGGCCTGGCGAGAACGATTGAGGATCCGCAACCCCTCACACATTCCGGCACGCTGATTGGAACACCGAGTTACATGTCACCGGAGCAAGTCCAAGGCCATGCGCTCGATCCGCGCAGCGACCTGTTTAGCGTCGGTGTTGTTTGGGTGGAAATGTTGACCGGGGCCAACCCTTTTCGTCGAAGCAATTTGATTTCGTCATTGCTGGCGGTGGCCAACGAACCGATGCAACGTCAGGCAGTGGAATCGATTCCTGGTCTCTCTTCCGCTGCCTGCGATCTGATTCTCGATTTGCTGGCTGTCGATCCCAATCGGCGTTTGAAAACTGCGAGAGAAATGATCTGTCGGCTCGATCGGCTCGACGATCTCGCGTTTGCGGCGCCGCCCAGGAAATCGCCCGGCAAGGTTCGCCGTTGGCAGTACGCGTTGGCGGGAATGCTGGCCGGGCTAATCTTGACCCTGGCGGGATTGGCCGCCAACCAGTGGAGCGACAAGGGAATCCTGGTGGTAGAAGCGTCCGACCCTGATGTAGAAGTCCGCATCGCAGGTGAGAAAGTGACCGTGGTGGATCCTCAGACCCATCGGACCTTTGAGGTACAAGTGGGAGCCACACCGTTGCCTTCGGGAGTCTATCAATTGGAAGCGACTGACTCGTCCGGCGATCTCGTGTTTTCGTCGCAGTCGATCACCATTCGCCGTGGGGAGCGGGTTATTGTGCGGGTCGAGTTGCGTCCACGTGCGGAGCCAATACCGACTCCCGCGGATTCGAAGGTGGCCGAGTCAATCGTGGAAGACTCAGAACTCGCGCCCGATGCCAGCTTTGACCTGGCCGCCCGGGAACAGTTTGGCGAGTTGCGCTGGTCCTTACCAGCGCTCCCGATCTTCGAGAAAGAGGTTCCACCAGGCTCGCCGCTTACTCCATTTGCCACGGTACAACAACCTCATGTCATTCACGGAATCACCAGTTGGTCGATTGAAGGCCCCGATTGGACGCCCCAATTACCAAGTTGGAACTGCAACGGGAACCTGCGCGCCCGCTCAACCGCTGGAGGATTTATCGAAATCTGTGATGAGGACGATCGCGTCCGGCACTTGTTGCCCACAACTGGCCGGGGCGCTTCCGCCACGTTTGATACGCGCTATCCCGATTTGTTGGCAGTCACCAGCTATATCGAACCCTCAGACAAAGACCAAGTGCCGATTGAACAATGGGATCGCCACCGGTACGAGGTTACGGTGTGGCGATTGGGGGACGGTTTGGCCGAGTTGATCTATCGGTTACCCAAGTTGGTCAGCCATTCAATCGCCTGGGACAGCGGATATCGATTGGCGATTCTCGATCGGGGCCAGATTCAGTTTGTGCGATTGGATACAGGGGCGATCCAGGACGCCCTATTTATTGGCGATGCGGAACATTTTTCCAGTGGAGCGGTATCCCCAAATGGACGTTATTTGGTCACGCGCGCCAACGTCGGCCAACACTTGAACGTGTGGGATTTGCATCGTCAAATGATGCTGACCAGCCTACCCTACTCCGGAGGTTTCAGGTGGAACAGCGACTCCAGCCAGATCGCCGTGATGAGCAGGTCGGGAAATTACCAGTTTTGGCGGATTGGCGAAGCCGGCCTGCTCATGTCTGTGGAATTGTCACCGGCTTCGGCCACTCGCAGCAATGAAATCAGTGTATTGGCTCACGTCTTGGAAGACAACTTTCAACGAGTCGCGTGGATCAACCGGGATGGCCTGTTGACGGTGCGGCAGCTTGCCGACAATCGCCAAGCCTCTTGGCGACTACTTCAACGGGCTAACACGGTCAATACTGACGAACCCGGCGAATACGCGATGAAGTGGGAGTCGGATGGAACATTACAGATTCGCAGCCCCACTGGCATCTATCGCTGGACCAGCACCACCAGCGATCTGCATGGAGTATTGACGTTAATCCAACCGCTCGACGTAGCCACCTCCGGCCCGCCGACACGATTAGACATTTCTCCTAAAATGGTCACCGCCGATCATGGGTTAGTGATGACGTTCAAGAGTCTCGATAAACTCGCGCGCCGCGATCGGCTGGTTCGGTTCAACCTGCAAGAATTGAACATGGGAAACGTCGTCAATCATGATGACAGAGCCGACCCACTCTTAACCGAGAGTCCGTCATTCAGTCCCAATGGACGGTTTCGGGTGTTGCGACAGCATCGCAATGGTCGATTATTGAATCCTACCTTGACCGATTTGGAATTTGGCGGGGATGGGGTCGCGCTCTTGCCGGCCAATCGTTCGTTACGCGACGACCTGAGAATCCAAACAACATGGTCGCGTGACAGTCGATACTTGGTGTATTCGACATCACAGCCAGTGCCGGGTCTTTCCGCGAGGTCGCTGGCATTGCCGCATACGTACGATACGCAGACTGGTGAAACG
>DAOLCX010000345.1:0-4096 GCA_035327685.1 Pirellulaceae bacterium
CAGCGACGAAGACTTGTTGTTTCAAATCGAGGATCAGAATCCGCAGCTGAATGAATCGCTGATTGGCGGATGGCAATTGGAGCACGACCCGCGAATTGAGGAAAAAGGCTGGTCGGTTGCGTTGGCGGCCGAGACGATTCGCCGCGGCCGTGAGCGGGCGAATACGGTCAATGTGGTGGGCGCTTTGGACGCCCAAAGGTTTCGGTGGAATGTCTTGGCCTTGGCGGCGGGCTGTGGGGCGTTCCTGCTCCTGGCATGGGGTGTCTCGTCCACAGATTTTTTTCGAACCTGGTTTCGCCGCAACTTGTTGTTGACCTCGGATCAATGGCCGCGGCAAACACATTTGGTCATCGAAGGTGTTAATGGAGGGCAGTTGATTGTTCCCCGCGGTGCCGACCACCGACAACTTGTCACGGTGTCTGACCACAGTATCGTGGTTCCTGACGAAGTGACTTTAGAAGTGGATGGTCCAACGGGTCGGGTATGGCAAACGATGAAGCAAACGGGCCGCTCGGATGGACGGGAGCATGCTTTTGTGTTCTATAGCATTGCCTCGGAGTTTCGTTTTCGCGCGGCCGGCGGCGATGCCTTGACCGATTGGGTGCACGTGCGACTGGTGGAGCCCCCGACAATTATCGAAATGGAATTAGTGGCCATCTTGCCGGTCTATACTCAGTCTCCGGAATTCGTTTTGGAAGGAGTTGGGCCACACAGCGTATTGCAGGGAAGTCGCCTGCGCGTGCGGGCAAAAACGAACAAGCCTTTGAGAGTTTGCCAACTGTTGCTGGATTTGGCAGAGTTAGATTTGAAGGCCACCGATAACAGCCGCCAGGAATTCATGATTGAATTGCCGTCTGCACCTGGGCTCCAAGACGACGGTGTCGCCGGGGGCAAGTACGTATTCCGTTTGGAAGACGAAGCGGGATTGGGCAACTTGCGTGAATTCGGGTTTACGATTCGTACCAGGGCTGATCAGGCCCCAGCGGTGCGCGCCAAGTTGTTGGGCATTGCCGGGATGGCGGTCCCTCGAGCGCAGATTCCGATATCACTGAGTGTCTCCGATGATTTCGGAATTGCAAACTTGGATTTCGACTGCCACTGGATACCTCCAGAGGACGACCAAACGGCGCTCCATCGCGTCGTGCCGATTGTTTACTTCGAGCGGCAGGATATGTTGACCGAGATCAATGAAACCGCCGTACTGAGAGTGGAATCCCTGCCGTTGGTCCCCAATTCAAACTTGCGATTTGTGGTGACGGCCAGCGACCACCAGCCGAATCCGAACGTGGGGAGCAGTCGCGAGTTTCTGTTGCGAATTGTCACTGAAGAGGAACTGCGTGCCGATTTGCTGCGTCGTGAGATTGAGCAGCGACGGGCACTGGATCAAGCCTATAATGCTCAAATGGACTTGATCGCCGAAGTCCGGCAATTGGCCGCTGACCCGGCAGAGGACTTGCCCGCTTCGCAGCGGGAGGCAGCAGTTCAAAACAAACTGCTGGCGCTCTTTCGTGCTCAGCGGAATGTGGGGACCAGCCTGGCAGCGATTGCCAGCCGATTTGAGGAATTTTTGTTGGAGGTACGCAACAACCGGCTGGACGAAGGGTTAGATGAAATAGCGATGGGGCGGAGTTTAACGACTCGGTTTAGTCAGGAAATTGCGACGCCTTTGCGGGTTTTGGATGAAGAATGGGTGTTGTTGGCTGCTCAAAACCTGGAACAATGTCGCCGCCAGGCAGGCAATGAGGTATTATTACAGCAGGCATTACTGGGAACGGCAGCCGTCCAGGAGGAGATCCTCAACCGCATTCGTCAGGTGATGGCTGCCATGGAAGACTCCGAGAATTACCAAGACCTGATCAATAAACTGATGGAATTCAAACGGATCGAAAACGAGATCAAACAACAGATTAAGCGTCTGGAAAATCCCGACCGAATTCTGGAAAAAGACAACTAGCCAATTGCCGAGGGCGCGACGTATGGGTTCCTGTCCGAGTTTGAGAATGAGTCAAGGGACGTACGTCAGTTGGTTTAGATTCGTTTGCTTTTTGAGTTTAGCCCTGTGGCTGGTTGCGCCGCTGGCTTCAGCCCAAGATGATTCCCCTCGTTCCCAATTGGGAGAACGCCAACGTCTGGTCGAACGAAAAATGACCGAGTTGGAAAGTCGTTTTACGATCATCGCCGAACAACTGCGCGAAAAGGACCCGGAACGCGCTGATCGCATTATCGCCGCCTATCAACAAGCCAAAGAAACATTGATCATCAAGCGGATGCAGGAGGTGGCTCAGCTCCTGGATGAACGCAAATATGATCAGGCGGGGCTGCTGCTCGATTCGATCGTTCAATCGCTGGATGAGTTGGTGCGGTTGTTGCTGAATCAACGCGACGAACGCCTGACGAAGCAACAAGAAATCGATATGTTGCAGCGGTGGAAGGATGCCATTCAATCGATCCAACAAGAGCAAAAGCGGCAAACTCGAGAGACGGACAAAGTCGCCAACAAGGACCAGACCTTGGCGGATCTCGATCGGCAGATTCAAGAACTGGCGGCGATCATTGATCGGCAGCGCGGACTACTAAACCGCACGCGCGAACAGTCCGGTGGTGGCCTGCCAGCCATGGACTCGTTAGCGGATGAACAATTTGACATTCGCGAAGACACCAAAAAACTGCTCAATGAGATTGGCGACGGCGAGCCGCAATCGGATACAGGATTGGATGCGAACCGTGAAGGTCAAGCAGGAGAAGGCCAGCCTCCGACAGGTCAGCAGCAGGGAAACCCCACGGGCGAATCGAACCCAAACGAGAACAAGTCTGATCCAAACAATCCGGGGAGCGACCCTGCCAAGGATTCCAAATCAGAAGGCCAGCCTTCTTCATCCGAAGGCTCGCCGACGGGAAAGCAGCCAACATCACCGTCTGGTGGGAAACAGCCTCCTCGACCAGGACAGCAACCGCTGGGTCATGCGACTCAGAGCCAAGAGCGTTCCGAACAAAAGCTGGTTGCGGGCAAACCTACGGATGCGGAGCGACAACAGGAACAAGCGATCAATGAATTGGAAGACGCCAAGGCTGAGTTGGAGCGGGAGCGCAGGCGAATTGCGTCACTCCCTCCCGAAGCGTTTGAAAAGATGGCCGCCGAACAACGTCGCACTCGCGATGTCACTTTGGAGCTAGAAAAGGAAATGGCCGAGGCTCCCAAGAGTTCTCGCCCCCAAGAGGGTGATGGCGATGGGCAGCCTGGCCAACCGGGTCAAAAACAACTCGGCGAGGCCGGTGATGCCATGGATGGGGCCGCAGAAAACTTGGACCAACAGGATGCGACGCAAGGCGAACGAAAACAACGCGAAGCCGAAAGAAGGTTGCAAGAAGCATTGGAGGAAATTGAGGAACGACTCAACCAACTGCGAGACGAAACGCGAGAGGAGAAGCTGAACCGACTTGAGGCCCGCTTCACGGAAATGTTAAATCGCCAACGGATCGCCAGTTTGTTAGCGACAGAGTTGAACGATAAGCGCGCCTATTTGGGACCGCTGTCGAGACGAGATCAGTTAGTGGTCATGCGGCTGGCTACGGAGGAGGCGGAAATTGCCGAATTGGGCCAGCAAGCCTACGATTTGTTGTTGGAGGACGGAACCAGCATTGTTTTTCCGGAAGTCGTCGAAGACTTGCGTCAGGACTTGTTAAGGGTCAGCCAGTTTTTGCAAGAAGAGCGAACTGACCATTTGACCCAATTGCTACAACGCGAGATTGAAGCCACCCTGGAAGAATTGCTGGAAGCCCTGAAAGAGGCCAAGAAGCAGGGCGGTGGTGGCGGAGGCGGCGGAGGCGGCGGACAGCAACCATTGATTAAAAAATCGTCCGAACTTAAAATGTTGAGAGCGAATCAAATGCGAGTTAACCGGCAAACCAGGCAACTTGACGCCATGCGACAAGTCGATGGTTTGGACGATAGTTTGGAAGTGGAAATCCGGAGAACCGGTCAGCGGCAAGCGGATTACATGCGCATACTCGAACGTATCATTGAAGAGAGTGACGAGTAATAAGGGACAATGTTATGAACAGTCGGGCAACATGGGCTTTGGTGGGGCTAGGTGTG
>DAOLCX010000346.1:0-4095 GCA_035327685.1 Pirellulaceae bacterium
TCGTTCGCAAGGGGATTGAATTCCTGCTGGCCAATGGTGAACGTTCGGCGAATGGATTGTCGTACAATGAACCCGGCGGGACAATGTATTCACACGGAATTTGCGCGATCGTGTTGTGCGAAGCCTACGCCATGACCGACGATCCTGGCTTGAGACAAGCGGCGCAAGAGGTCGTGCGATATATCGAGTATTGTCAACATCGGCTGGGCGGGTGGCGATACGAGCCGCAACAGCCCGGAGATACATCCGTGGTCGGTTGGCAATTGATGGCGCTCAAGAGCGCTGTCAATTCAGGGCTGTACGTCAATCCCAACACATTCCGATTGGCCGACCGGTTTTTGAATTCAGTTTCAAGTCAATATGGGGCGTTCTACGGGTATATGGAGCCGCCGGAGGAACTGACGCGGGCATTCCGCGGGCGCACGGCGGTGGGAATCCTCAGCCGCATGTATTTGGGTTGGGACCGCGAACAACGCGGAATTGTCGATGCCGTAGAGTGGATGAGCCGTCTGGGGCCGGCGCCCGACACCGCCGAAGACAAACGCGAGAACTCCTGTAACATGTACTACAACTACTATGCCACGCAAGTCATGATGCAATACGGTGGACCGACTTGGGAAAAATGGAACGGCACAATGCGCGACTTCTTGGTGAAATCTCAAGACCAGTCGGGGGCCGAAAAAGGGAGTTGGTTTTTCCCGAAAGGCGAGTTGGGAATTGAGAAAGGGGGGCGACTGTACTGCACCTGCTTGGCCACCTTGACTCTGGAAGTCTATTACCGCTATTTACCGTTGTACGACAAAAAGTCGTTTGAAGACTCCTTTCCATTAGATTAAAGCACCAGATGTTGCCCCGCAATTTGGATGGGAGTCGCGATTCAACACAACCCGCAGGATGGGTGGAGTTGGGGCAAGGGATCCCCACCTTGATGGCGTTTGCCCAACTTGCCAGCCGGGCACTCAGCCACCCCGTCGGCGATGCGACATCGTTGAGCCGTCATGCGAAAGCGCTCTTGGTGGCCGCGCGGCAGTTCGGCACATTCGAACTGCGAGGAAACACGGAGTCATTTCAATCCGCCGATCGGCTGCTGGCTGTCTGTGTCGAGACCGAAGATCACCAGTATCTGGTCTTCAAGCAACCGTCGAGCCCGCGCCGGACGATGGAGTTTTTAGAAGGGTTTCGACAGTTGTGCGCGGCGGGCTTCGTCATCCACCAATCGCATCGAGAGTTTGCGATGTCCGCTGACGGATTTGCAGTGGCGGATTCTTTGAACTCGGCTGATTACTCCGAAGAACTGTCTTTTGGCAGAGTACCCGAAGCGTGAAGCGACTAGTGCGACTGTCGTTCGCCCGAGCGGGCTGCTGGTTGTTTTTTGGAATGTGCGCCAGCGGAGTCAGTTTGTCTCAGGATTCGGCGAGCAGTCCGCCGACACCGGATGAACGTCTGAGATACCGTCTGCAGATCGATGATTGGTGTGGCGCGTGGGAGTTGGCCAAACAGATCGAGGCCGGTCGCGCCGAGCAAACGCCAGAGGTAAAGGCTTTGGTTGACGCAGTGCTCTACCGAGGCGCCCTGAATTGCGGTGAATCGGAACAGGCGGTGGTCCCGTTTTTGCGGCTGCAGGCGAACACCGATTCCGTTCAATTGCTTTCGGAAGTGGCAGGTGGGTCGTTGTGGACTGGCGACGAAGCCCGGTCTCTGATTTCGCCGCGGTTGCCGCCCGTCCGCCTCGACCCGGTCCGCGCCGATCAGGAACTCCAGCGGCTCATCGAATTCGCCTCGCAACATCAGGGGACAGCCCCCGACGGATGGCGGATCTATGCCGCCGCGTTGGCCATAGCAGCGCGACGAGTCGAAGAGCTGCAAGGACAGGCATGGTTCCCATCGATCGACCATTTAGCCAGTCAAGCCGATTTGCGTTGGTGGGAATCTGCGATCTGCGCCGCCGTTCAAGTGGATCGCGCCGAATTAAGCGTTGCCGATGAGGCGTTGGGGGGATTGTCCACGGTCAATCGCCGCCCAGTAGAACTTGCCACACTGGCCTACCTTCACGCGCGGGTGCGACATCAATCTGCCAATCGACCGCAAATGAACGTCTTGTTGCAGTGGTTGTCATTGACCGCCGATTGGCGGGAGAAATTTCCGGAGTTGGCCGCCGCTGGTTTGTTCCACGCTGCGGAGATAGCCCGACAAATGGAGTGGCTGCACGAAGCAGACCGGCTAACCGATGAACTGGCATTCTCCTACCCGCAAACCTTTCATGGTAAGATAGCCCGCAATCAGTAAGTAGGGCTGGCTGTCCCAGCCTGCCACATACCGCGTTGGACGACGGGTTCCATATCATGGATGGCACCAAACAACGTCACGAGTGAAAGGATGTACGTGGGCACATTTGGAAAACGACCATTAACTGGCCGATCCGGCCGTCGGTCACGGCTTCTGACATTCGGACTAGTCATGACCGCGGCGATGACCTGTTGGCTGGCTGGGGAGTCACCACTGTTCGCGCAAGAAACGGGCGACCTTGCGGCAGGTAGCCAATCTTCGATTCTGAGAATGTTGTTTGGTGGCAGCGCACTCGGGACGACCATCGTCGTCAGCATCTTGCTGCTGTCCGTCGTCAGTTTGTATTCGATTGTCGATCATGCGTTGACGGTCACACGGCGGCGGATCATGCCGACAGCGGCTCTGGATGAATTGGAAAGATTGGTCGCTCACGGGGAAATCCATCGGGCATTGGAGTTCTGTGGGGAGTCCAAAAACGCTTCGCTGGCGACCGAAGTCATCATGGCCGGCTTGCACCGGTATCAACACAGCGAATTTGGGTTTGCCGAATACCGGTCGGCCGTGGAAGAAGCTGGAGAGGATCAGACCAGCCGACTCTATCGGAGAACTGAAGTTCTGAATGTGATTTCAGCCATTGCTCCCATGTTGGGTTTGACCGGAACCGTGTTGGGGATGATCGAAGCGTTCAATACGATTGCGGCCAAGGAAGGGATGGCGACGCCTCCCGAACTGGCCAGTGGAATCGGACAGGCGTTGATCACCACATTGTTGGGATTGTTCGTGGCGATCCCCAGCATGATTGCCCTCAGCTTTTTCCGGAACAAAATTGATTCGCTGGTCGCAGAAACCGGGAAACGGGTCGAGCGCATTATGATGCCTTTAGGGCGCAAGAAAGCCAAGAGTTAGTCGATGCGGCTGTCCAAACATCACCGCGATCACACCTTGGGGTTTCGCATGACTCCGTTGATCGACGTGGTGTTTTTGTTGATTATTTTCTTTATGACCATTTCGCAGATCAGCCGGACGAATGCGCACCTCATTCAGGTGCCAAAGGTCTCTCCCGCCTGGAGCGAGACGCAGCCTGTGGTCCTGTCGTTGACCGTTGATCAGCACGGCCAATTGGCGCAGAGCGGAACGCCGCTGTCGATGGAAGGGTTTGAAATCATGATTCAGCAGCATCTGGTGCGAGCGGAACACGATCCGAGCCGTTTGCAAGTGTTGATTCGTTACGATCATCGGTGTCCGAGCAGGTTGCTCAACGAAATTGTGCGCCGCCTGACGGCACGGGGCATCGCCCATGTACGCCTGGCCGTGACTGCGGAGTGAACAGGCATGCGTCTCAGCACCCAATTGTCTCGCCGCCGCCCGCGATTGGAACTGTCGATGACCGGTATGATCGACGTGGTGTTCTTGTTGCTGATTTTTTTTCTCGTGACGTCGGCCTTCATTCCAATCGAACATCAAATGGCTTCGACCATCAAATATGAAACGCAGGCCGCGAACCAAAGGCAATCTGATTTGGAAATTGCTGTGGTGGAGATGACCGTGGCCGAGGGGCAAGTCGTTTTTCGAATGGGAGGAGTCGTCACACGGGATCGTCGAGAGCTAAGGCGCGTGTTGGAGCAGTTTCCCAACAAAATGGAGGGGGCCATCGTTCGCGCCGCCGATGAAGTACTCGCCGACAGCGTGGCAAAAACCATCGCCGATTGCAAATCAGCAGGCTTTAACAACGTGACCTATATCCCGCTCGATCCTTGACGAAGGCCCCATGAATTCCGAACCTTCGACTGTTGCACAATTTGTTTGGCC
>DAOLCX010000347.1:0-4084 GCA_035327685.1 Pirellulaceae bacterium
GCCGTTTGTCATCGGCGTGATGGGAGTCGGCGGGCCTACCGACCTCTATCCGGAGCATCGACGTCACGAGGGAGTCATCCACCAAAACTTTCGCGATGCCATGGCGGCTCCGGCTGCACTCCCCGAATTTCAAGGGAATGTGGTCGCGGTGTTGACCGAGAAATTCTGGGATTTGGAAGTTGTGGCGCTGCGCGAAAGGGAAGAACAAATCAAGCAACACATCCACGAACTGCGGGAACAAATAAAATCGGGCGCGATCACCAGCGAGGATGGAGAAGCGGCGATTGATGCGCTCTACCGCGAGCTGTTTACTCCCCGCGAGCTGCACGTACTGCGAGATAGCGTGTCCAATGCCGACTATCACTACATGGGATCGGCCAAGATTCTGGCTCAGATCGGCAAAGCGTTTGCTGACGCGCTGAGGGAACTCCGCACCCATGGTTCAGATCATCACGGTAATTGAATCGGCAGATGTGAGCAAAGTGCAATCGTCTGGCGCGACGCTCTGCATCGTGGCGGCAGCGACGCGGAACGTCGCAGCACAATAACTGAGTTTCAATGACCAGGCTTGACCGGACCACACGCTCTACGGCGCATTGATGATGAACGTGGTTATGAAACCCGTGGTGTAGTTGGTGTCGCGGGCGATTCGAGCTTGCAGATGCAGGAACTGCTTGCCGCCAAAATCTTCCCATTCGCAAAACGGTTGACACGGTATGTTGTTCCCTTCCTCATCCGTCACGATGGCTGTCACTCGTGGCGGACCGCCGCCATGCGTGGCGAGTGATTTCCATGCAGGGTCCACTGCCAAGCGGGAGTTGATCTGGTACATCGTGGAACGATCTTCGCCGTACATATTCCAACCGGTCGGATGAAACCCTTTCTCCCAGACGACATTCACTTTCAACGCTTCCGTTTGCGGATCGTAACTGACGGTTGTTGTTTCGCCGGGAATGGGTGTTGGTGCAAAAACCCGCAGCGCGGGGTCGCCGATCAGAATACGGTTCGCACCTCCACCCTGCATAATCGGTTCGTGGAAGTTGGCCGAGTCGCCAGCGCTGACAATTTTCAATGCGGGAAGGCCGCGGGCCTGAATGAACACATCGTCATAGGTCGATTTGATCGTCTCCCCCAAACTCGCGCCGTGAGCCAAGGCAAACTGTTGTTCGCGCATCACCGCCATACCGTGATTCGAGCCGATGGGAACCAGTAGCGCCGCCGCTCCGGCATCAATCCAGGCTAAAGCCAACGCGTCATCCGGATCGAGCTCATACAGCTCGACGCGGTCGCTCCGGCCAAAGGTCGAAACGATGTCCGCTTCGACAAAAACCCGGCGGCATGCACCGCTGTGACAGGTACCACTCCACAGGATCGGTGAATTCAATTTCAAACGGCGAAAGCGGTCCGCCTTCAGTCTCAGCATCTCGCCGTCCGGATCGTGGCCGACTTTGGCTGGATCGAACTGCCAATGTTTTGCGCGGTCCACGTTGCGGTGGTCGTCAAACAGCCAAATTCCTTGTGGGTCGCCATTTCCGCTCATTCCAATCACGGATGCTGATTCCAAGAGAGACAAGTTCTCATCCGCGAAAATCAGTACGTTCGGATCCGCGGTCTGGATACCAAAGTAAAGTTTGCTCCCTTCAAAACCGGCCTTGGCGGGATGAACCCAAATCGAGTCGTCGTATCGCGTCGATTGCATGCCGCCCCCGGCGACTGCCGTTTCGATCCACTTGCGACTGGTCAAGCCGGTTTGATGGAGTTTTTCGATCCGGTCCCAAAGCTGGTTGACTGCCTGGCCGTCGCGAGCCGTCAAATACCCCCAGGCAAAATCCGCCATCAGATCGTTGTCCAATGTCGGCGACATCAAGAACACCCGACGCTGAAAATTGACATCCAACCGTTCTGGAGGGATCACAAACAGCACGTGACGCGGGCGCCGTTCGGCAATCTTGGCCTTCAATGATTCAAAGTCATCGCCAGCAAACAAATAGGCCTCGGCTTGATGGAATTGTCGCACGCGTTCAGCCACCGCGCGAAACCCATCGTGGTCAGCGTTGCTTGTGTCAAGTCCAACGGCAACGACGAGATAACCATCACGTTGACCGTCCACGAACGTACGGGCCACATCCTCAGTCGTATATGGCGGTTGGTTCGCGGATGCCGAATTTGCGGGCGCGCCGGTCGGGTCAGGATTCACTGGTTCAGCCAGTTTCATTTCGATCAAAGGACGATAAGGGCTATCGGGATTAGCATCGAGCAGCTTGTGCCAATACTCCCGCGCCTTCTCATGTTGGCCCAGGTTCCAATGCGAACTCCCCATGACGTGTAACACGACCTCACCGTCTTCCCCTGGGTACTGATCCATCCACCACAGACCCGCCTCGATTGCTTCGCGGTCCAGACCGGCATTGGACAGCGAAGCGGTCCGGTAGAACCCCGCGGAATTCCGCTGAGCATCTGTCGCGTCTGGATGCGCAATGACCTTGGCAAGGGTTTCCGCCGACATCCGCCAAGCGCGGTCGTCCGGCAGCGAGCGTATATCGAGCGGTTGAAAAACTGCGAGGCCACGCGCCAAAAGTTCCCCCGGCGATTCGTTGACGGGATCTTGCACCGCGGTAGGCAAAGAAGTCGCGAGACACTGGATTGAACGCGACTCGGTGCTGACCGTGAAGTCTCCCTCTCCTAGCCATTCCAATCCCAGCCGATTGGCCAGCGCCACCTGCCTGTCAGGAAATACGACAACCGTCGCGCGGCCATCGAGCATCGTCACCTTCCACTCTTCGTTGATGCGGTCGAGCCCGAACACTGCGGGGCCCAGTGCGTGGAGTGTGCCACAACCGTGCAATTCAACTCGGCACTGCACGCCGGCTGGAATATCGAGAAAGTTCGAAGGAGCGAGCGGCTGTTCCGGCCATCGGATACTTGCGGGAGTGATCACGGGGTACCGACCAATGAAGCCGAGTGGTTGCTCTGCTGGATCATTTGACGACACTGCTGCCGGCAGCCCCGCTGATCGACGCGAGCTCCACACAAACGGCAAGGTCGCGATGAGCAACAGCGCTGTGGCCAGTACAGCAAATGCGACCCATTGGCTGGAATTGTACCCAGTCCGTTGCGAGACATTCGCCTCGGTACTCGATCGGGCGAGAGAAGTTGGCGCATGCAGATATTCGCCGCCGCGCACCAACGCAGCCGTCAGCCAGCGCTCTTCCCTCCACAGCTGTCGGCACGTTTCACACGCGTCGCAGTGCGTTTCAATGCGGTGACGATTCATATCTGCAACCTCTTCGTCCAGCAACTCATCCAGCCGCCAGAGCCATTGCGATACGTCGTGGCAAGTCATCGTTTCGTTGATCATGGGAACAGCCCCTTGGATTCCAACCTTTGTTTCAACATCTTCCGAGCTTCATACAAACGGCCGCGCACTGTCGATTCTGGAACTCCCATCGCGCGGGCCATCTCGGCATAGGTCTCGCACGCGGCGTAACGCCGGCGCAGGACTTCGCGATAGACCATCTCCAATTGATCGACTTCATTCCACACCCAGCTTGCATCATTAGCCCCGCCCAAGGCCAATCCCTTATCAGCTTCGCCGCCACTTTCAGGCAACGGTGCATGGGCTCGTCGCCGGCGGCGCAACTGATCGACCAGGCATCTCCGAGCGATCGACTTGAGCCAGGATTCGAGTTGATCCGGGTCCGACAATGCACTGAGCGACTTGAACGCTTTGTAAAATGTCTCTTGGACCACATCTTCTCGCAGTTCCGCATCGTCCACAAACCAGGCCACAAACCGTTTAATCTGGGAGTCATACCGGCGCACGATTTCGCCGAACTGGTGTATCTCACCAGCCAATACGGCAGTCACCACTTCGTGAAAATCGGTCATCGGTCTATCTGGCACTCTATTTACCAGACGTAAGCCATGCAGAGTTTGTCAGAATATTATGGATTGAAAATTCGTTGTAGTGCTTCGTCACACCGTAACCGTTCACGAAATGTAGGGTTCGTGGAGCAAGTTGGTCGACAAAACACGTTAGCTTGGACGAATCGATCTGCGACACTCACAGGGTTTCGATCTACAA
>DAOLCX010000348.1:0-4078 GCA_035327685.1 Pirellulaceae bacterium
CGAATGTTTTCTATTTCGTCAGCTTGATTATCTTAATGCTGTACCTCAACCTGGTGGTTATCAGCCGCCGCCACTGGAGCCGCGGGCAGCAGATCACGCTGGCCGGACAGTTTGCAGCGCGTATCGCGGCACTGATCTTGATTTTGCTGGCTTGGAACTACACCTTTCACGCATTTTCGTCGGCATCCTGGGCACGGATGGATTTTACTGCAGATCGAGTCTATTCGCTGGACGCTGTCACCGTGGAAACGCTGCGTCAAGCTCGCGACAACGAGCGTCCCGTAACGATTCAGGCGTATATCAGCCGCGATGTACCGAGGCATTATGTGAGCACGCAAAAGCAACTGGCCGGTCTGCTCCGACAGTTCAGCTCCATGGGAGGAGCCGCCGTCAATGTGCGCGTCATCGATGTCACACCGAACAGCCCGGAGGAATTGGAAGCCCAGAATATCGGGATCGATCCCCTGATCGATCGCACTGAAATCGGTGGAAAGCTGGTGGAACAGAAGATTTATTTGGGCGCCCATCTTTCTAGCCCGTTGGGGGACGTGACGCTCCCAGTGATTGGCAACGACGCAGCCATCGAATACGAATTGTCGCGCGCCGTGGCATTGGTGACCGATCGCGAGTTTGAGATATCGCTAGGCATCGTCGATACCGATACGTTTTTTGCTGGTCCCGAAATCGATGGTGTGCGCATCCCATGGATTTACGATGACACGATGAAATCGCTGAAGAAGCTGTTTAAGATTGAGCACATTCGTCAGGAAAGCCTGGGCGAATACCTTCCCAAGCCTTCCATCAATCCGGATACTGGCGAAGCAACCCCGGCGGCTCCGACCAGGAAACCACCGCGGGTTCTATTGGTGGCAGACCCGTCGAGTTTGAGCCAAACGGCAACACAGTCGTTGGTCGAGTACATCCGCGCTGGACACCCAGTGATCTTGTTGGCGGATCCGATGCCGGCTTTCTTTGCATTTCAAGACCCGACTGAGATGGGAGTAATGAACGCACCGCGGCAGCCGCGGATTTCCCCCGACAACCCATTTGTCAGCTATCTGGCTTCGTCCCCGGCGCCCAAAGCCGATGCGGGAAGTTGCCGCACGTTGATGCAGTCGATCGGCGTGCACTGGGACAACGGGGAGAAGGCGTATCACCTGTCCAATCCACATTCGGGATTTGTCGGGAACTGGCCCACCTACCTCGGCAATGTGTGGCCTCGCTTCTTTGGTCCCTTTGAATCGGCGTTCGTGTTTTGCAAAAGTTCCGGAAGTGATTCAAATATGAACGCAACCCATCCGATTACCGCAGGATTGAAAGACCTGTTGTTTTTCCATACCGGGCACTTTATTCCGCTGGATGACGCGCAAGGTTTCGAATTTACACCATTGGTCACGCTCGGTGAATCGGCGCGACTAATCCCTTGGGAGGAGTTGACGTTTGTCCCCACTCAAACGCGTGAACGTGTGAACCCAACTACCCGACGTCGCGAGTTTTCTCAAACGCCGATACTCAATCGCTATACCCGCGATGAATTGACGATGCTCAACCCGAACCCCAGGTCACGCGATGCGAATCGCACGGTCTGTATATCCGCTCATGTCGCGGGCGTCGGAGATAACAAAGCGAATGTCGTCTTGATCGGTGATCTGGATTTCTTGTCGTATTGGACTTCCATTCAGCAGGATGCGCTGAACAAGCCTTTGGACAACATCAATCTATTGGTCAACGCCATCGAAGTCCTGGCGGGAAATCGCAGCTATGTCGCTTTGCGAAATCGCCGCGTTTCACCGCGTACGTTGGTCACCGTCGAGCGCGAAATTGAACGCTATCGGGCGGACCGCTCCGCAGAGCAGAGAAAACTGGAAGAAAAGCTGCGCGAGGAATTGGAGAATGCTCGCGACCGATTTAAGCAAGCGGCGGACAAACTGAGCGAAGATGAATCAATGAACACGATTCAGATGCGGCAAGCGCTGTTCCAGGAGGCCTATGATTCTCAGGCGCAATTTGAACGTCAAAAAGAGAAGCTCGAAAAAGATCTGCAACGTGAAATCGACCGCTTAAAGTCAGCGGAGCAACGGCAGATTTCCAAATACGAAAGTTTTGTTCGAAACCTGGCCGTTGGATTGGCTCCTTTACCGGCTTTGATATTGGGAGTGGTGGTCTTGAGTTGGCGGCGCATCAATGAGAATCGACTGATCCGCCCCGAACGAAAGGCCCGCTAACACGCATCCCGCAGCAGCGGATGCCGGGAGCGACCAGGCCGAATGGCTTCGAATGTTGGTTATGGTGTTGGATTGAATCGACAAAGAGTGAATCATGGCTTCGAAAGATTTATCACAGACGATCCGGTTTGGCGTGGCAGCGGGCGTCTCGCTGTTGATTGCTGGGGCTGCCTATTGGGTCAATTTGCCGCCCAGGGTCACAGGTTTTGAACTCGTGGGCCATTCATTTTTCGATCAGTTTCAGGAAGTCAATCAGGCTGCCTCTTTGGATGTATTCGCTTTGGATGCCAACGCTCGCATGCAACAGTTCTCAGTCAAGAAAATCGACGACGTGTGGTGCATTCCCAGTCACCACAATTATCCGGCAGAAGCTGCCGATCGCCTGGCGAAGGTCGGTGCGTCCGTGATCCGTTTGAACCGCGAAGCGTTGGTGGGGAGATTGCCCGCCGAGCACGCGCGGTTTGGTGTGTTGGACCCGCAAGACGAAACTCAGCTCGAACTGGAAAATACTGGAAAACGCCTGGTGTTGCGCGATGTCCACGGCGGCCTGCTCGCTGACTTGATTATTGGACATCGAGTATCGGATGATGACTTGCCCACCCAGGACCGAAATATCGACCCGTCCCAACGCGACAAGCCGCGGAGCGCCTATTATGTCCGGCGTACCGACGAGCAACAAACGTATCGGGTTCATCTGGATTTGGACCTTTCGACGCGGTTTTCCGATTGGATCGATTCCCGGTTATTAAATGTTTCCAGCGGGGAAATCAACAAACTGTTCCTGGATAATTATGAACTTCGCGAGCGAGTGAACCCCACACGCCAGACGATTGAGATCGCGAAGTACCCTGGAGAGCAGATTGAACTCATTCGCCCGCAAGATCCGTGGAAATGGCAGCTTGTTGGATTGGATGAATCCGCTGGAACGCTTGATGAAACCAAGGTAAACCAATTGCTGAGGACGTTGACAGGGCTAACGATTGTCGGCGTCCGTCCCAAATACCTGTTCCAAGGCCAACAGTTTTTGTCCGCTGATTTGACGCCTATCCGGCTTCCAGAATTTGAGGCAAGACCCGAGTTGTTTGAGCAGGCTTTTGAGTTGTTGAGGCGTAATTTGCGAGACAAAGGCTTCAATTTGCTGCCCCGGTCCAATCGACTGGATGAGTTTCAATTTGTCTCACAGTTTGGTGAGTTTGCTTTCAGTACGTCTGATGGCGTGGGCTACCGCGTCTATTTGGGGCGAAGTATCTCCGGAGACGATAACGTGATCGAATTTGGCGGCGACTCCGATGAGTCTTTGCCGCCCGCAACCCCTGCGGGGACGGACGAAGACGCTGCTCAGCAGGAAACGCCAGCCGAACCACCTGCCGACAAGGATGCCAAGAATCGATTCTTGATGATCACTGTCCACGTCGATGAATCCGCCTTGGGGCCTGCACCTGAAATGCCGAATGCTCCCGAAGAACCGACCAGGCCGGAGGGCTATCTGCCGGCCGATGAAACAGATTTGGCAGAAGCTGCTCAGCAGGACGAACAGAGTGACAACACTCAGCAAGACGCGCAACAGACGCCACCTCCGCGCAATCCAGCATTTATCGAATACGAAAAAGCCATGGCCGAATTCGAACTCGCCCAAATGCAGTTTGAGATGGCCAAAATGAGATATGAATCGGAAATCGAATCGCGGCAAAGGCAACTTGCTGATGCTCGGAGCCGCGTCGATCAGTACAACGACCGTTTTGGCGCTTGGTATTATGTCGTTTCCGCCGACAATCTGGCATCGCTACGCGTCACTCAAGCCGAATTAGTCAAACCGGTCGATCCGCGTCAAGACGACGGCGATGGGTTGGTGT
>DAOLCX010000349.1:0-4068 GCA_035327685.1 Pirellulaceae bacterium
TCTCCCTGTCCGCGGCCCCGCCTCTCACGGTTATCGAGGCAAAACCCGCAAGAACGCTTCAATGTTCGGACCGCCTGGGATGAGTTACGTATATCCGATTCATGCCAAATGGTGCTTTAATGTGGTGACTGAAGCTGAGGGCTTAGCGTCCGCCGTCTTGATTCGCTCCATCGAGCCGCTGAAAGGAATTGCGCAGATGCGGCGCCATCGCGGCTTGCACGACAACCAAGGGATCGTAGCCTCGGGCCCGGCGCGTCTTTGCCAGGCGCTGCGCATTGACCGCTCGTTTGACGGTTGGGATCTCACCGCGGGAAAAGCCCTATGGCTCCAGCATCACGACGGCCCACCAACACGCCTCAACATCACGCGCACGCGACGCATCGGCGTCACCGCCGCCAAACACCGCAAACTCCGCTTCATTTCCCAAAAGGACAGGCATGGTTGACGTCGATCGCCTGGCGGGGGCCTGCCCAGTGTCCTTTATTGTTTGGGGAGTTAGGGGGAGAGTTGGGACCAGGCGCGGCGGAGTGCATCCATGGCTGCTTTGCAGCGTTGACGGGAGGCTTCAACCGAGATCCCCAATCGGTCTGCGATGTCCGCATGAGCAAGCCCTTCATATAGGCGCCAACTGATAATCTGTTGATGTTGTTCCGACAATTTCGAGGTTGCAAGCCGCAAACGCTCGGCGTCTTCTTGACGCACAACTGCCGTCGAGGGTGAAGATTGTTCGCCGGGTTGGCTATCTAAAGAACACGAGCCTGCGTCGATTTGGCGGCGAACGGCTCGGCGGTCAGCTTGCCAATAACGCCGATTCATACGGGCCTGATTGCGGGCAATTGCCGCCAACCACGCTCGCCATTCCCCGGTGCTCTGGCCGCGGAATTCCTTGACTTTGGCGATCGCCTCCGCCAGCGCTTGCTGGACAATGTCGGAATCATCCTCAAAGTTGCTTCGAAGGCCGGCGCTCATTTCTTGGCGTACGATATGCTTCAGAAAGGAACGCAGAGACTGCGTCAATCGGCCCAACGCCGACTGATCACCCTCCAGCAGGGCTTTTAACGCGGCGTGGCTTTCATCGACAGACAGGTCAATCTCGTCCATCACGGAGCCTCAGTCCAATGCGGCGACCAAGCATCAAACTTACAAACTGGCTGACTTCCATCGCTAGACTGGGAAAAGAACGTAGCAACAGGCTGTCTTGCTCTGGCAGCTTGACGCGTTAACTTCCAGAAGCCAGCCGTTTCGTCCCAATGAGATTCCCAAAAACAACCCATCGTTAAGCCTTTGCGGGATCTGGTTTCTTTCAAGCGTCCGGCGTTTTGAGTTTTCTTCAGGGTCGAAGACATGGGTCTATTGTAAAAGGAAATGTGCATTTTGACGAGTTATTCTATTTTTCGGCTCACGTCGGGTTAAGAACGGCATCTGTGAATAGGATCGGTTGAGCTACCGCTCACGGTCTGAGCGGACACCATCGATTTCGTCAGATCTTGTTATGGAATCGGCTAGGGCCAGCCATGACGAAGGGTAGAACGCCTTGCAAACTGGGACGAATCCGCGAAAAGTGCGCAGGGGAGTTTCTGTGAACCCATAGGGAAATCGCGTGGCCACTCGCATCAACTGCGGACTGTGACTTTCCGCAGTTCCGTTTCGAATGGCTTTGGTTTTAAAATGAGCGGATTGAGGGAAAATCAAAATCTGCAGCCTGCACCAATCGTTTGGGAACACATTCTTATGTTACAACCTGAATTTTCTTGCCGTCTCGGTATCTTTGCGTGGGAGTCTGACCTGATCGACGCCGAACAATTAGCGCTGGCATTCAAGACGTGGGTGGTGAATCCTACGGTGCCATTAGTCGAACTGATGGTGGAAGAAGGTAGTTTGACCTCCGAGGATGTTCAGTTGCTGCGGACTTTGTGGACA
Organism: Pirellulaceae bacterium; assembly: GCA_035327685.1. Taxonomy (GTDB): domain Bacteria; phylum Planctomycetota; class Planctomycetia; order Pirellulales; family Pirellulaceae; genus BJ22. The sequence goes on from DAOLCX010000349.1 coordinate 1,921, forward strand.
GAACAAACGCGGGAAATCAATCAAGACCAAACTCAAGACGGTTCACGCGATCATGTAGATTCTTCAGGATCGTCGGTGATGCAGGTAGCCGAGATGGGGGCTGAAGGATTTCAGGCAAATCATCGTTTTGAAATCATCGCCGAGTTGGCGAGTGGTGGATTGGGAAAGGTCTCCATCGCGATGGACAAGACGTTGAAACGAAAGGTGGCCATCAAAGAAATGTTGTCGAGCCACGCTCATCATCCCGAAGCCCGCATCCGATTCACCCGTGAAGCAGAATTGACTGGGCAACTCGAACATCCGTCCATCGTTCCGATTCACCATTTGGGAGTATCCGCCGGGGACGTTCCGTTTTACAGCATGCGACTGATTGAAGGAAAGACACTGCGGGAATTGGCCAAAGAACTGAAGGAGTCGATGCCGGGCGAAATTCGCTTCAGGTCGCGGGAGTTTCGTCGTTTGTTGACTAGTTTCATTACGGTTTGCCAGGCGGTGGAACACGCGCATTCGCGGAAAATTGTACATCGGGATATCAAGCCCTCGAATATTGTTGTTGGCGATCATGGGGAGACCCTATTGGTCGATTGGGGTCTCGCCAAGGCTTTCAAGATTCGGGAACTGGCGGAAGAACAAACGGAAATCTGCGGTGTTGAGGAAACGCAGCGTTCACGAATCGAACCTGGCGAAAGCGATCTCGACGACTTTAGCGTCGATTTGACGGCAGCGGGAGTGGCTGCCGGAACTGCGGCCTACATGAGCCCAGAACAGACTGCTGACGCGGCAAATGCAGGGCCCAGCAGCGACATATTCAGTTTAGGCGCGACGCTCTACTATTTGTTGACAGGTCAAGCTCCCTATGGGGGAAGAGAGTACGGTGAGATTCTCGCTGCCGCGCGAGCCGGTCAATATGCATTCCCCAGAAAGGTTTGCAGTGCTGTGCCCCTGCCGTTGGAAGCCATTTGTCAAAAGGCGATGGCGTTTTCGCCCAAGGATCGCTACCCTACTGCGGCGAGCCTGGCGGAAGACATTGAACTCTGGTTAGCGGACGAACCGATCTCCATTTGTCGCGACCCGCTCGCGACCCGTTTAAGGCGGTGGTTCGTGCGCCATCGAGCTTGGTCCACGGCCATCGCTGTCAGCATTCTGGCGGGCTTGATCGGTGCCGCCATCTTCTCGTCATTAACTGCTTACAATCATCAGCTATTGAAAGTCGCTCATGATCGCGAGCAAACTGCTCGGCAAATCGCCGATCATCAAGGGGAATTGGCTTTGCAGACGCTGAAGTCCGTGGCTTGGAAGATTCAGCAAGAATTGCAACACATCCCAGCAGCCCAACGGGTGAGGAGAAGCCTTCTGGAGCATCTCCTTGACGGGTTGGAGAGCGTGTCTATTCACTTGGCGCAACCGCGTGAAGCGGACATGTATGCGGTGCGAGTCCACCGCGACTTGGGTGACATGTTCCTGCAAATTGGAAACTTTGGAGATCGGCAGGGAATCGCCTTGGCCCGCCGTGAATTGCGGACAGCTCTTGCAAAGGCTGAAGCACTGAGCGCGCAGAATCCGGACGACGTTGAGGCGCTACGGCAACTGGCGATCACCCTTCAACATTTAGCTGACCTTGAATCCCGTTATGGCTCGACCGCCACGGCGTTGGAAATGCGATGGACCGCCTTGAGGTCCTTGGAGGACCTGCACCGCCGAGCACCCGACAACGAACAGGTTATCCGCAGCAGATATGTGGCCCATAACCTGCTCGGGGACCTCTATGTTCAACTTGGACAATATGCCGATGCTGGGTCACATTACCTCGAAGCCTTGCAGATCATTGACGCTCAGGCCGGCCGCGGTGTGCAGCTTCCTGAGTTGAAACGCGACTTTGTCGTTTCGTTGAACAAAGTGGCGGGGCATTATTCGCGAAAAGGTGATCCACGACTGGCAGAGGAGTTATATCGCCGATCTTTGGTGGCCACACAGGCTTTGGTTGAAGAACACCCTGACGATTTCAAATATTTGCGAGATCTTTCGACGGTGCACTATCAATTGGGCAAGATTTGCTTGGCGGTGGGTAACTTTCGCGAAGCTGTAGAGCACCATCAGAGGTCTCAGGAACTCGACGCGCGGCGCTTCGACCTCGATCCGGCGAACGCG
>DAOLCX010000350.1:0-4055 GCA_035327685.1 Pirellulaceae bacterium
AGTCGGAAACGCTGAACTCGCGCAGCAAAGCCCGCCCATCGGAATCGCTTGCCACCGCGTCACCCTTGGCCGAATGGGCGCGACCATCGCCGCCATGGTTCGCCGTAACGCCGCCTCCTCCCACGCCAATCGAAACGCCCAACACAAAGCCGCCGGACCTCGGACCGCCCCACCTGAGTTGATTCGGTCGCCACCCGGATTGCCACCACAGGTCATCAATCCGCCTCCGACAGTCCCTATTTTCCCGAGAAATACCGCATTGTTTAAAGAAGATGGGTGGCACTTTTTCTATGGACTGTTTGCGCACCTGTTGGGCACTTTGAATTCAAAACAAACGTTGAGACCCGTTTTGGACTGATCGGGGGGGCCTGAAACCTATCCAGGAGCCAGGCTCGGCGGCCGTCTGGTATGGTGATCTGTCGCAACTGGGTTAACACTCGCTGAATGACTTCCGCGTAAGAATAAGCCGCTGAGAAGGAAACCCAAGTTTTGCGAATCGTAACGCGAATCGCTGCTCCGATATTGAACCGTTTTTGACGAATCGTGTCGCACTGAGCTTCTTCAAACTCCAATCCTCGTAAACCTTGTTCCCGCAACGCATTGACCGACACATTGGCCACGCTCGAAAACCATAACCGCAATTGATGGGCCCGCATCGTCGAAGCACTGGTGCGATCAGCAAACAGATACAACTGTTGTACTTTTTCCGGTTTTCCATCTCATCCCGAGCACAATACTTTTGTTCGTAAAGGGTGGCTGCATCATAGGCTTCCACTGTGAGACTGGTGACCACAAATCGAGGGTTACTCCCCTGGCTCAAATATTCCGCTTTGCCAATCACTCGTCGCTCGTGCCCCCAACGCTTCATGGTCATGTAATGAAAGTCCTTGAATGCGCGTGCGGCTTGGACGGTTTGCTGGAACTTCTCTTTGTGCTGCTGCAGCTCAACCCCTAAAATCCGCTGCAAACGCTTGTTGTTAACTAATCCCAGAATGAAATCCACGCGATTGAATTCACAGCAAGTCATGATCGTTGAGAGCTTCATACCCCAAAGCGATCCCCATGATCGGCCGCCGCAACAACACCTCCATTGAGTCCACTGTGGAGCGAAGGCCGCGGTAATCGTCAAATCACTGAGCGAACTGCTGCACAAACCCGAATCGCTCTTCTACCTCCCGCAGCAGCAAGCCACTTCCATCGGAAGAAATCGCTGGAGGATCAAATTGTCCAACAATTGCGCGACGACCAAGGGGCTGCATTCAATCGCTCATTGGTAACACTGTGTCAACACCAAACCTGTTGAGTACGTTTCACTGAAAGTTTGATTTCACCAGTGAAACCACAGCAAGACGGTTTGGTTACCTTTTTTTCTTTCTAGCCGCGTGAGAAATACAGTTGAGTCGCATTGACGGTCACCACAGCCGCCAGGTCTCGGTACCCATCACATAAACGCCTAGCAAAAAGTTGGTGACGGCATGGGCCAAGACGCAATCCCAAAAGCGGCCTGTCCACTTCATCATGGCGTGGACTAACCCAAACCAGACGATCGCTGCCACAGCTTCTTGCGGATGGGTCAGGACTGCATAAGCCATCAAGGCCCAAAAACTGTACCAGCCCACGTTTCGCAGCGGGACCGCTTCCCATTCATCCGGATCGTGCACCCAGCGGATCAGCCACCCGCGGACGAACAACTCTTCGGCACAAGGAATGATCAAGGCCAGTATGCTGAAACGGAACAACAGAAACGCCGAAAACCAGGAACTGTTTCCAAATTCATTGAATGGATTTGTCCCCGGCCGCGAGGGCAACAGAAACGCCAGCCCAAACTGATCCAATATCCATTTCTCGACTTGCAGTTCGCAAATACCGACCCACAACAACACGCCGATCACTCCCACCAAAATTCCGGTCGGCGTGATTCGGATCGGAAAGTGTCGGCGGTATTCGGGCATCCAAGCCAAAAGCAGCAGAGCGCCAGCCAGTGTTTGCGTCGCCACTAAAGCTACCAGCCAACGATTGTTGTAGATGTCCGGAGTGGGAGTCTTTGCGACATCATCACCGTCATCCGCGGCCACAGTGCTGTCCCTCGTGCCGTCCGGCGGACTGGAAGTCGGGAAAGCCATCGGCAGCGCCATGACCGCCAACAGAGGGACCAAGAATGGCCAAGGGGTTCCATTGGGTGTGCCTGTGGTCATGGGTCATTCCAAGTTAAGATTGATCCAACATTATCGTGTGATTGAATATTCATGGACCGAATGCGCGGAAAACGACTCCCGACCCCATCCCTCCAGGGATATAATGTTGCATGATAATCACAGGGGCCTTTACCAGCACAGGGAAGCGAGCGATTGGACGATGAGAAATACGGTCATCATAGCGATCTGCGGGATTGTTCTGGCAGGATCGATTGCAGCGGCTCAAGGACAACCGACCGACGAACAACTGCGTGCCGCGCGACATAGGCTTGTGGAGCTCGATATTGCCGGGGCCGGTGTCAAGAACGAGCGAGTCCTCCAGGCCATGCGCGACACGCTCAGGCATGAATTCATCCCCCGCAACATGTGGAATCAAGCCTACCTGGATGCCGGATTGCCGATCGGTGATCGGCAGACGATAAGTTCGCCCTTCATTGTGGCGTTCATGACCGAAGCGATCGACCCGCAACCAACTGACCGGGTGTTGGAAATCGGCACCGGGAGCGGCTACCAGGCGGCTATACTCAGCCCACTCGTTGCCGATGTCTATACGATTGAAATTGTCGAGGCGCTGGGACTGAAAGCCAGGCGTACTCTGGAGCGACTGAAATACCGGAACGTGTATGTCAAGATCGGCGACGGCTACGAAGGTTGGGAGGAACATGCCCCCTTCGACAAGATCATTGTCACCTGCTCACCCGAGAATGTGCCGCAACCGTTAGTGGAACAACTTGTCGAGGGAGGCTTGATGGTGATCCCCGTCGGCGAGCGGCATCAACAAACGTTGCATCTGTTCCGCAAAGTGGCCGGTGAATTAGAAACGGTGGACTCTCGACCAACATTATTTGTTCCGATGACCGGGCTGGCGGAAGACAAACGACAAGTCCTGCCAGACCCGGGCAATCCGCAAATTGTCAACGGAGACTTTGAAACCGCGCCGGAAAAAGAAGGCGTGATCCCCGGCTGGTACTACGAACGGATGGCCGAGTTGGAAATCGACGCATCGGCCCCTTCCGGAAGCCACATCATCTCGTTCCGAAACGCAGTGGCGGGGCAGCGAGCGCATCTAATGCAAGGTCTCGCGCTGGATGGACGGCTGGTGTCGCGGATCGATTTGAGCGCCATGGTTCGCTTCGAAAACGTTGCACAGGGTGCCGATCGGTACGACTTGCCTGTCGTCGCCATCACGTTTTACGACCAGCAGCGTCGGGAAGTCTCAACGGACTATTTGGGGCCGTTTCAAGGGAGTGGCAGTTGGCGGAACTATACCAAACGGATCAGTGTCCCGGTCGGGTCCAGAGAAGCGATTGTCCGCATCGGGCTCTTTGGCGCGACCGGACGCATTTCGTTCGATAACATCGTAATCAACAAGGTGGACTGACGCACCTACTTCGGTGCTTTATCCTGGGGTGTGACTCCCAGAATGGGCGCTTCGGGGACCTCTCTGGGAGGCCCCGCCGGATCCAGCGCCACGCGAATGGCGGACACGACCGCTTGCCGCGAATAGTCGATCGATTCTGCTAAGATCCGAGCGGACTCTTGCGGCGCATGAAAGCCGCGAGAGTTTTCGGAAAAGATGTAATCCAGTCGCCATTGAGCCTTGCGGTGCAACGCGCGGGCCTCGACCAATTGTTCGTCCGTTGCCCCCGCCCGGATGGCAGCGGCGATTTCGTCGATCATATTTGTCAGCGCATCGGCAGCCCGTTTGATGAGCGCATCCGTCCGATCCTGGATGAGATGCGCTCGATCGAGCAGTTCTTGCTCCGAAACGCGATGGCAGGTCTGGCACGACGCGGCGACATCCAGCAACGGACTTCGCACGTGATGATCAGAGACTTTCATAGCGCCGACGCGCCGATA
>DAOLCX010000351.1:0-4054 GCA_035327685.1 Pirellulaceae bacterium
GCCCATGCCACCCATACCGCCCATGCCGCCGCCCATGCCGCCCATGCCGCCGTTCATGCCCCCCATGCCGCCAGCACCGCCACCACCCAAGCCAGCTTGTCGCATCACAGGCACACCTGCAAACGCGGCAGGCATTTCAATCGCCAGTGGACGATCCGATTTGTTGGTCACGATAATGTTCGCCGACGTGGAGTCTTTTGCGCGAACCAAAACTTCTACCTCACCTGCCTCCATGGCTGAAAACAGTTCCACCGATTCGAATCCTTCGACGGGAGACATCGTCTTGTGAATCGAATTCAATCGCCGTTTCTCGTTCCGTTGCTGCCGATGTTCGGCAACCGAAACAGACACTGACTTAGCGTCAAGCGTTTCAATTTGTGTTTCGTCCGCGTCTTGCGCCCCAGCCACCGCTGTCCACAGTGCCATTGCCGCAAAAGCCGCAATAAAACTGCATCCAAATCGATTCAGTCTGATCATACTCATACTCAACCAACTCCTCACTCTATAGCCGACCAATCCCTTGCCTGAATTGGTTCAATGCGCCGAATTGTCACCCAACCAAGGGTCTCGTATTTTGGACATCCTAGCCTCTGGCGGCCAGATTAGGCCGCAGGTGGATGCCCTTATTCATCTATTAAGGATACTCAAACTGCATCGACTATCCAAGCTTCTTTTCCCCATATTTCGGTGAATTTGACGGAACAAACGGGTTGCGACGTCCGGAAATGGCTGGCAACGACAACGACAGGCCACCAAACAACCAGCCGCCGCCCTAGTGTTTTGTTCCAACCAAATATCGAGGTCGACCGAATGAACCGTGGGGCGTTGGACCCGGTTTTTGCCGCCGAAACCGTGGCTAACGCCTCTCGACTGACCAATATCAAATGGGACCAAAGGACCAGATATAATTGGATGTCCCCGAAGTGGATTCGACCGCAACCGTCGGCAAAATTGTCATTTTTGCCGGTTTTCGATACAATCCTTACGTGCAACGGTTCTTCAGACTGGTTGCCCACCGTCTTAAGGATAAGCCCATCCCGGTACACTGGGTCGGGCACTTAAGGACGATTGAGTTTAGACATGCTGATGCAACGTAAGTTGGGCTGAGTTGGGCAGCAACCAGCGCCGTCGAACGGATCGATTGCTGTCCGTCGAGTTTTGAGTTTGATTAGGGCTGATTGACTAACAGAACAATTCTGAAAGGTTTGGCGTTTATGCGGTTTTTGTGGGTCAGTGTTGCGATAGCGTTGTGTTTTCCAGTTACCTCCTCGGCCAGCGCGGTAGTGGTGTTCCCTGAGACGGTCGGAGTCCCTCGCAGTTGGCAAGACGAAGGGTCACAGTTGTTGGAGAAAGCTTTTGAGACGTCCGCCAACGCAACGTCAATCCGCGAGCTCGACGAAGTTGTCAGCCTTTGTGAACAAGCCCTCAAGGCGGGATTGGACGAAAAGGAAACTGACCAAGCGCAGAAGCTGATGGTCTCCTCGCTGTTGGCGGCTGCAGACGAGCATCTGCAACGCATCTTTGTGGTTGACCGGGACCGGCGCTGGCGAATTTTTCGGCGTGAGGCTCTGACGCGCTTGGAGAAAGCTTTGACCATCCAAGCCGATCTGGCGAAAGCGCATCTGCACATCGCTCGGTTAAACATGTTGGAAGGTGGGGACACACAGCTCGCACTGCAATCGATTGAAAAGGCGATTGAACATGCCGGCAGTGATATGCGATTTTTGTCACAAGCCTTGATGGCACGCAGCCAGATGGCGACTACGGACGAGGAGCGTTTAGCCAGCCTCAATCAAGCCGTTAAAGTCGATCCGGACAACTTTGAAGCCGTCTTTCTGCGCGGGATGTTGTACCTGAAAATGGAGGATTATGAAGACGCGCTAGTGGATGCCAAACGAATGGTCGAACTGCAACCAGACAACCTGGGAGCGGTCGTTCTGGCTGCTGACATCTTGATCGAGATGGATCAGCGCGACGAAGCCATTGCTTTACTTTCGGAGGCGATCGAGAGCCATCCAACCGAGTCGACACTGTATTCGAAACGGGCGCGGCTGCGCATTGCTTTAGATCAACGCGACGCGGCCATGGATGATGCTGAAGAAGCCCTCAAGCTGAACAAGGACGATATCGAAGCACTCTACGTGCGCGTGACGGTGTATGCCGAAAGAAAACAGTTTGAAGATGCATTGCGTGATTTGGAACAAATCTTGAAATTAGATCGCAATTCCGTGCGAGGCATCTGGGTGCGCAGCATCGTTTATGCTCAAGCCGAAAAGTATGAAGAATCACTCAGGGATTTACGGATGCTGGTCAGTAATGCGCCTGACGTGGAAATGTTTCAATTGCAGTTGGCCGCCGTTCTGAATGCTGACGAACAAGCCGAGGAAGCCATCCAAATCTATGATCGCATCCTGGCGGAAAGCCCCGATAACGAACAGGCATTGCGGGGTCGCGGCGATGCGCGTCTGACGACCGGAGAGCATGCCGACGCCATTCGCGATTACGAACGTTGCTTGGAAATTGATCCCGATGATGATGGCGTGCTCAATAATCTGGCGTGGGTCTTGGCAACTTCTCCTTTTGACGAATTGCGCGACGGAAAACGCGCCATCGAACTGGCGACGAAGGCTTGTGAAATACGGGAATTTAAGGCCGCTCACATCCTCAGTACACTGGCTTCAGCCTATGCGGAAATCGGTGATTTTGAGAATGCCCTGAAATGGGCCGAGAAGGCGGTGGAACTGGCCGAAGCCGGTAAACAACACGAAAACTTGAGCAAGGAATTGGAAAGTTATAAAGTCGGCAAACCGTGGCGTGAGTTTCAACCGGATGCGCGCAAGAAAAAAGCGGAAACCAATGGCGATGTGCCTCCGGCCGACAAAGTGGCCGAAGACGACCAGGATGGCGGGGGGCAATCGGAGTCCGATTCGGATAAGGATGGCTAGCATCCAATGACCGTGGGGTCCGGAGTTGTATTCTAGTCGCGCTGCGTTTCACTGCGGGGCTGAGTTCTAATCTAAGGCGGATATTGACCAGAAATCGGATCGTCGTCTGCGATTCCGTCGCGATGCGATGTGAAAGCCGGTAAAGCTGGGGGGCGATGGCAAAACCCTCAAAGTTTTACTACTCGAATGGGCGATTTGCTGAATACGCGCCGGTGGTGATATTTTTCGACCTGGGCCTGGGTCGTGCCGCCTGCCATACCCTAACAGCCTGTTGAAGAAGGGGTCAGACCCTCGATCAACAGTCCCCTAAGGCAAAGTCGCCGAAAGGCGAAAGTCGCCATGAACGAAGCCGATTTTTCCTATTTGCGAGTTTGGCGGGACGAGCAGGAACTGTCGGCTACGCTCCATCGAGTTTCGCCAATCATCGAACGGCTCCGCGCGGCGTTTGAAGCTGCGACGGGCTGGGTGTTGGATCGCGCCGAACCCCTGAAGGAACTCCAAACTCGATTTGAACTCGGGCTCAGTGAGCTGGACTCAGCAGCGCCGCTGGCCATTGTTGATATGTCCGCGGGCTTGGAACCACGCCAGCCCGCCCTGCACCGTCAAAAATGCGATCGCCTGGCCGTCGCTATCTCCGATCTGCTTCGAGAATTAGCGAATGCGCGCCGGGAACTCCGCGACGCTCGCTACCAACTTGCGGCCAGTGCTCCTGTCTCACTGCGAGTCGAACAGGTCTTCGGCTGGGCCGAGTCGATCCAGAAATACCTGGCCACCGCGACCACCGAACATGGATTTACATCGGCCGCGATCTACGTCTTGGATTCCAATGCACAAGAACTATTGTTCCGATTTGGATGCGGAGACGCGGCGGGCTCCGCTACCGTATCACGACGATCGATCAAAGAATGTCCAGCCGACGTGGAAGCGATGTCCGGGCACGCCATCACGTTGACTCGCCTGGTGGATATTCGACATTGGCAGCCACCGATGCCCTGTCGAACGGCTGTATGTTTGCCGTTGTCGTCGCTGTCCAACATTCTGGGATCGATTTGGTTCACTTCTGACAAACGGCGTCGAATTTCCAATCGTTTGTTGAAAGAACTGGAACT
>DAOLCX010000352.1:0-4040 GCA_035327685.1 Pirellulaceae bacterium
CGATTTGGGACCGGAAGGGGGGGACGGTGGCGGGATGATCGTGGCCGAAGGACCACCATCGATCATCGCAGCTCATCCGCTTTCGCACACAGGCCGTTGTTTGCAACAGGATATCGCTCACAAAAAGCAATACCGACAGGCTGCGACTGAAGACGATAACTCCTGACGAACGAGACTGGCAATACATGAAGAATGTTTCACAACCAGGCCGCTGACTATGCGTAGAATTTATCTGGATTACAACGCCACGACACCGGTAGCTCCTTCCGTCACCGAGGCCATGCGGGATTTGTTTGCCAAGTACCCGGGAAACCCATCCAGCTCCCATTATGCTGGAATCGCCGCGCGCGAAGCGGTTATGGATGCGCGCAGCCAGATGGCCTTGATGCTGGGTTGCGACAGTGAAGAAGTCGTGTTTACCAGTTGCGGAACAGAGTCCAACAATTTGGCTCTCAAGGGGTTGGCTCTCAACGGGTCATGGCGGGCCGGAGGGCACCTGGTGATTTCCAGCGTGGAACATCCTGCAGTGGTTCAACCTGTCCGTTGGCTTGAGCAATTTGGTTTTGAAGTCACAGTCGTACCCAGCGATCGACGCGGCGTGATTGATCCCGAGCAGATTGCTCAAGCATTGAGGCGAGATACGCGCGTCGTGAGTGTCATGCTGGCAAATAACGAGATTGGCACGATTCAGCCGGTGCGAGAGATCGCCGATTTCTGCCACCGCCGTGGTATTCTGGTGCACACCGATGCCGCTCAAGCCGTTGGCAAGATTCCCGTGAGAATTGACCAGTTAGAGGTCGATCTGTTATCGATCGCGGGACACAAGTTTTACGCGCCCAAGGGTGTGGGGGCGTTATTTGTGCGCGAAGGGTTAAGTTTGACACCGCTGTTACACGGTGGCGATCAGGAACACGGTTTGCGAGGAGGTACGGAAAACGTCCCGTATTTGATCGGAATGGGCCGCGCTGCGAACCTGGCCACCAAGTCGCTGGATGAAGTCAGCGTGAGGATGGAACAGCTTCGCGATGAATTGGAGTCCCGTCTGTTGGCTGGCATTGATGGTTTGGTCATCAATGGGTCTGGCGCGCCCCGTCTGCCAAATACGTCGAGTGTGGTCTTGCCGCGCGTCTCTGCCCAAGCCTTGCTGCAACGTGTGGAAACACTGGCCGCTTCGACTGGCTCGGCTTGCCACACGGGACTGGAGGGTGCCAGCGGCACGTTACGGAGCCTGGGACTGAGTCCCGACGCGGCCCGCGGCACCTTGCGACTCAGTATCGGATGGCAGACATCTCGCGAAGAAGTCGAACTCGCCGCAGATTGGATCATCGATGCCTGGGACGGCATGGTCGCCTGAGTCACCTGGCGGGAATATAGGCGTTCGGTATCTCGGCAGATCACTTGCTTACCGGTTCAAGCAACTGCAGAGCGGGTGCTGTCTGCGTTGTCGTTAGTATTGCGGGAGCCAGTGGATTCTTGATCTTCGGTCCGTTTGATTGCTTCCTCCGAGATTTGACCATCGTCGGATACGTCCTCGAAACGGACGCTGACTCGTTTGGAAACGCCCGATTCTTGCATGGTGACACCGTACAAGGTCGTCGCGGCGGTCATGGTCTTCTTGGAGTGCGTGACAATCACGAACTTCGTCCACCCCAAAAAGCTCTTGAGGACATCGATGAATCGGCCAATGTTGGCTTCGTCAAACGGTGCATCGACTTCGTCCAGGACACAGAACGGGCTGGGGCGGTATTGGAAAATCGACATCAGCAAGCTGACGGCGGTCAGCGCTTTCTCGCCTCCGGATAGGAGCGAATTGTTGAACTTGGGTTTACCCGGAGGCGTGGCGATGATCTCGACACCGGCGTCCAGGATGTCGACATTGTCCTCCAAAACCAAATCGGCCTGTCCGCCGCCAAATGTCAAGCGGAACAGTTTCTGAAAATTCGCCCGGATGGCATCCAGCGTTTCAGTGAACAGCCGTCGGCTATCGCCATTGATTCGATGAATAATCCGCGTCAGCGATTCCTTGGCGGCCACCAGGTCCTGATACTGCTGGTCGAGCGACAGATATCGAGACTCAAGGTCTTGCAATTCGGCCAAGGCATCCATGTTGATTGACCCCAATGCCTGGACCTTATGCCGAAGTTCATTGATCTCCTGATCGACTTCCTGTCGGGCTTCGGTCAAACGCGGGTCGGCTTCAGTCATTTCAGCCGTGACATCAATCTGGTAGTCTTCCCACAACCGTTGCCGCAGTTGGTTGCGTTCCGACTGGAGTGATTCGGAACGCATGCGATTCTCTCGCCGCTGGTGAACGACGTCCTGAAGCGATTGTCGCTGAGCCTCCAATTGTTCAGCAACTTGGCGGCGGTTCTGCTCGGCTTGTGCAAATGTGGCTTGCCATTGTTCGATTTGGGCCGTCAATTCATCGCGACGATGTTCCAACGAGCCAATGTTCTCGACCGCCGCATGAATGGCCAGTTCGGACTGTTGAGATGCCTCGCGGTCGGCAATCAGTTGTTGGCTCAAAGTCGTTTGCAAGGCAACCACTTCTTCCAACTGCGTCGACAGTTCGCGGCGGCGGCGATCGGCCGATTGTTGTTGCTCGCGCAGGTGATCGACTTTCAGCCCGATCGTAGCAATTTCGGTTTCGAGTTCGGCTTGTTGCCGAGCCGTTTGTTGAATTTCCGCCGACCAATCCATCAAGCGTTTTTCGCCAGCGGCAATCTGTTCAGCCGTCGAAGTTGCCGCCCGTTCGGTCTGCTCCAATGCGGCATGCGATTGGTCATGACCTTGGGTAGCCTCCGTCCATTCAGCCTTGTAGGCGGCGGATTGGGAATCCCACATCTGCAATCGTTGCTCAGCGGCCTGGCATTCGGCCTGCAATCTGGCCAACTCGCCAGCCAGCGTCTGGTTCTTTTGCAACAACTCGCGGGCTTGCGTCTGTCCTGCCACCAGTTCGCGACTGAGTGTTGCCTCCGACTGTTTCCACTCGTCGATCTGACTTTGCAGTTGTTCACATTGGCGGTGCAATGCTCGCAATTCGCTGCGCCGCGATACGAGACCCATCGCTGCGGCTTTAGGACCGGCCACGACGACGCCATCGACCTCCACCAGTTCTCCATCCAAGGTGACATAGCGGACTTGATCGCACACCGACGCGCGCAGCCGCCGCGCAATCGACAACGATTTGACAATCCATGTTCCGTGCAACAGTTTCTTGAAAAACAACTCATGCGCCGGATCGCATTGGACCAGGCCATCCAGTGGGCCGACGATGTCCGGATGGTCGGGGGGATCCAGTTGCCAATGAGCACCCAAAGACGTTGGCTGTTCCAGAGAAATCACTCCGACGCGGCCGGTGATTTTGATTTCGCCGCGCTCCATGGCCTCCACGAACTCATCGTTGGCTACCACCAGGTATTGGGCGATCGTCCCCAGCGCGGCGTCCACCAACGGGGCGTGTTGGACTTGCACGCGGATCAAATCGGCGGTCAGACCCACAACCGCCGCCAATGGTCCGTGAGTCGCATTTCGACTGTTGAGCAAAATATCCTTGGCACCAGCATTGATTCCGTCCCATCGTCGTTCGAGTTCTTCGATAACATCCGCCCGCTGTCGAGCTCCAGATAACTCGCTGGCCGTCGAGGCGATGCGGTGTCGCACCTGATCCAGTTCTCGTTGTAGCGAATCGATCGCCTGATGCGCCGCGTTTAACGCACCGTCCGTGGCTTCCGCGTCTCGACGTAAACGCTGTTGGTTGGTCTGAAGCTGTTCCACGGCTTCCCGTTCCGCCAACGCTTTCGCGGTCGAATCCAAACATTGTTCGTGGGCACGGGTTTGTTTCTGTTTCCAGACCGCAACTTGGGATCGCAGCTCGACCGCTTCTTCACGGGTCGCTGTCAGTCGCTGTCCAAGGTCCGCCAGTTCCAGGCGCAACTGGTTTTCAGATTCAGCCAGTTTCTGATTTGAAGCGACAAACGATTCGTGCCGAGTCCGATTCGACGCCAGTGACTTTTCAGCTTCGCCAATTTCCGTAGCGA
>DAOLCX010000353.1:0-4037 GCA_035327685.1 Pirellulaceae bacterium
TCAATCAACCGCCGGTCCAACCACGGGACGATACGGCAATCGAGAAGAACGCCTGTGTCTTTATCGGCTTCAAAATAGGGCTTAGTTTGCTGATAATGCCGATTTTGAGGGAATTTTGGGGGCCGTGCAAGCTCTTGATCGCCAGCGATAAACCGGCGCAAGCTGATTTCAACCCAAATCCAAATTTGCCGGGCCCGAAATCGACTGGAGACGTTTTCGGGTCATCCAGTCAATGTAAGTCGTCACAGTTGCAATATGGACGCTGCAAACGACCTCGATACGCTGCGGAGCCTGATTTTGGGCCGGTTTTCTTTCAATTCTGGCCTGCTGTCGAATACCTTGGCTTGACAAGCCATGATGGGCGACCTAGAATCCAACGCATCTTCTGCCAAATTAGATCGATTGCATATTGTGGAATAAGGTCGGATTTGGCCCTCTGCTCAACCGAGTCTGCCGGAAAGCAGGCTTCTCCGAGACCCGGTAAAACGTAGTTTGCCGAGGTAAAGTGGTGGGCGGGAAGAAGGATTCGTTTGATTGAATTGATTGGCTGCCCAGCGGGTCGGTTTGTTGTTTAGATGCCGCCCCTGACGAAGGTCCCAGCGCAGAACCGAGGCCGACTTTGTTGGACTGGCCGCGGCTTGCCACAAGTACCGGAATAGGGACATTTCTCAGCGAAAAGGCGAGAATTCGTAGCTGTTTGTGGGTGGTTGAGTGACTAGGAACGAATCTCTGACGTTGTCTTTCGACAGAAGTAGTCAATTTTAAGTTTTGTGAGCTTCTTCAGGCCAAGATGGCCATACGTGGAGCGTCTAAGTTTCAAGATATTGCGGAGCGTGGCCCATCCTCTATCGGGCGCGGCGCGCACGCAAACAACATCTAACATCCAATTTTCCCTAATACGATTGATCGTGTTCTGGTCCAACTATGATTTTTTTCGATTTGCACGGCAGGTGATGAGGCATGGCTAAAAAGCGATTCCGTCCGCGCGGTTCTTCCCCACACGACAACAATTCCCGTTCCCGACCCGCGCGAGGTAGTGGCCGTCATGATGGCGGTCAACGGGGACATGGATCTCGTAATGGTCACCCAGGGCGCCGTCGCCCGATGTCGTCCAGTTCTCGTCCGGGGCCCGCCAGACGCCGGTCAGAGCCTCAGGAAGACGAGGGTATCGATACCGGCGAAGTGACCTTGACGGAAGGTCTGGGGTTACTGGAAATGCATCCCAATGGATACGGGTTTTTGCGCAGCCCTTCCAACAACTATTCCCGTGAGCTGACGGACCCGTTTGTGCCTGGCACCATGATCGAAAAGTATGGCCTGCGCCCCGGCGTGGTCATCCGCGGATTGGTCCAACCGGCGAAGCCGCAACAAGGGCCGCGTCTGCGCGAGATCATCGACGTGGACGGGATTCCGCCAGATGAATACTTGAATGTAAAAAACTTTGACCAGCTCACGCCGATAAACCCGCGCTCCTGGTTCCAATTGGAAACCGGTCAACAGCCGTTGACGACACGCGTGATGGATTTGTTGACACCTCTGGGCAAGGGCCAACGGGCTTTGATCGTCGCCCCGCCGCGGTCGGGCAAGACGATCATGTTGCAGCATATCAGTCATGGAGTATCCACCAACTATCCCGATTGCAAACTCATCGTTCTACTCGTCGATGAGCGGCCGGAGGAAGTCACCGACATGCGCCGCAATATTATTGGTGAAGTCGTCGCCAGCAGCTTGGATGAAGATGTCGAAAGCCACGTCCGCATTTCTCAATTAATTGTCGAGCGTTGCAAACGCCTGGCCGAAATGGGACGGGACGTGTTCTTGCTAATGGACTCGATCACGCGCCTGGCCCGGGCATTTAATAAATGGGTCGGCAACACCGGGCGGACCATGTCCGGCGGTGTCGATATCAAGGCTATGGACATTCCCAAGAAACTGTTCGCCACAGCAAGGGCCTTTGAAGAGGGAGGTTCGTTAACCATCGTCGGCACGGCTTTGATCGACACCGGCAGCCGCATGGATGAGTTGATCTTTCAGGAGTTCAAAGGTACTGGCAACATGGAATTGGTCCTGGATCGCAAATTGGCCGATCGCCGCGTCTGGCCAGCCATCGATATCACCCAATCCGGCACACGCCGAGAAGAGCTTCTGTTAACACCCGAAACGTTGCACGCAGTCACCATGTTGCGACGAACGCTGTCGTCGATGCATCCAGTGGATGCCATGGAGCAATTGACCAAACAGCTCGCGCGATTCAAGTCGAACGCCGAATTCATCAGCCTGATTTCAGGCAAGATGGTCGCCGATTAGTTCCAGATTGGGCCGTTAGTCTTTTTCAGGTCCAGAACTGGGCTTGGCCCCACAGTTGGCACTTGCCGTAACTGTTCACGGGCCGGCGCCTGGTCCATTTTTCGAGAAATAGACTCGACTCGGAACACCGGCGATGGCCAAGAACATGGACCTGACCCCTTAGCCCGCATTTCTCACACGGCCGAATGAAGTTGGGTTCGGGGATGTGCGAACTCGAATAGGTTGCTCTTCTCCGTGGCGTGGTTGATCAAAAGCTGGCTTCGAGCCGTTGGTCGAGGCGGTTTCACGCTACTCCCGTGCTCGAAATTTGGGACTACTATGAGAATTCAGGTATCATCGATTGATAACACAATCGCAGTTTCAAAAAAGGAAACATTCATGAGCACGCGGATCAAGTCGTTAGTGATTGTTTTGGTATTGGGGTTTCAATTTGTGTGGTTGCCAAATTGCGCGCGGGCATCCACTCAAGATCCCGTGCCTGATTGGCCATCGTTTGGAGTTGGATATTCGTCAGACTTTTTTGTCTCTAATGCATATTAAGTCGATTTCATAGGCCTGATATCGAAAAATGTCTCGGATAACGGGCAGTTTGCAAATGTTGTTGGGTTGAAAGTCAGCCGTGACCAAGCTCAGACGATCGCCGACTTTTTTAACGGTTGGCGAGACTCTGTGCTTCCGTCGTGGCAGGCGTATCATAACGCGCTCGACGCGGGTGACCGTGCGAGAATGAAGGAGACGCATTCCGCGATGTCGATAGCCAGCGAGATTCGACAAGAGTTGCAACCAATACAGTTCCGGGAATTGGTAGTGGAAGTGTTTGACACCGATCAGTTGGACACCATCAAAACGCTGTGCGTGAACGTGATCATGCAACGGGTCGGTTTCGAAGATTTGCTGCGGACCAAAGCGAACGTGATTGCGGAATACGCGGTGAGCCCAGAGGATTTAATGGAAATTCGCCGTGCGATGTTGGAGTCGGAGTTGATCATCCAGCGCGAGATCATCGACCTGCGCCGCCAGGCATGGGACAAGGTGATGGCTAAGCTGCCGGAAAAGGTGGTAAACAAACTGGAGGGCGAACTCGGATTCGGCGGATTGGAAAAGCCGAAGTAGGCGGATATGGAGGGTGCGTGGAGCAAGTCGATCGACAATACGCGTTAGCTTGGACGAATCGATCTGCGACACTCACAGGGTTTCGATTTACAACAAGACGACTTGCGGAACGCACCAGAACCAAGCTTGCCCCTGAATACTGTGAACGGTTACTTTTTTTCTTTCTAGGCGTCTGAGAAATGCGGGTTAGACCCATGCGCAGGTGGGCTGACTTGCCATTTAGCGATCTCGGATTTGTTCCAACGCTTGCGGCAGCCCAGGGTCAACGATTCCCCAAGCTCCACGGCCGTTGTCGCGAATGCGGTTTTCCACATCGAGCAAAATATCGGGAACGTCGGCGTTCCAGTACTCGAACATCGCCTCTCTTGACTCGGGCATTCGGACAGGGCGCAATAGGCGAAAACCGATGCCCGTCGCCGGACTGTCTGTAAACCACCAGGGGCTTCTTGGGAAATTCGGGTCTTCGAGCTTCCACTCCGGGTCGGCGGAGGGCATCCGCGCTGCGCTGCGCGC
This sequence comes from Pirellulaceae bacterium, assembly GCA_035327685.1. Lineage (GTDB taxonomy): Bacteria > Planctomycetota > Planctomycetia > Pirellulales > Pirellulaceae > BJ22. The sequence goes on from DAOLCX010000353.1 coordinate 3,934, forward strand.
GTCCTCGGCGTCCAACTCGTAAGAGCCTCCACGCAAGACGCGCGGATGAACCTTGGTCGCCCGCCGGTACTCGTGCGCCATGACGTTCTCACGCGCGGCCCAAT
>DAOLCX010000354.1:0-4036 GCA_035327685.1 Pirellulaceae bacterium
CAGTGGCGGCGACACGTTGCAGTTCACGCTCAACGCCATCCCGGAACCGAGTACTGGGCTGTTGATATCGCTCGCGGTGCTGCTGACAGGTCTAGGAAGACGCCGGTCGCGCCAACCGTTCAGAGAGGTTTAGAGTCTTAAACTCATATTAGATGCGCGCGCCTAGCGCGCATCTATCTGGTTGTGGTGACGGGCTAGAAAGCCAGTCCCTCGCTAGAGTCTATCGAGGTGAACGGATGCGCACTCGATGTGCATCCGCTTTGAGCTAGTTCAGCCATTGGGACGCGTTGGACTAGTCTGGCCTTTGCTCATCAGTAATGTCTCGATTGCGTCGCGATTGGGAATGGAGGGCTGAGCGCCGGGTTGCGTTACGGCAAGTGCGGCGGCGGCGTTGGCCCAGTGGGCGGATTCGATGATCGAGGCGCCTTCCGCCAACCGCGCGGCCAGGACGCCAACAAATGTGTCACCGGCACCGACGGTGTCAACGGCTGGCACTGCGTGGGCCGAGGCAATCATTCGCTGCCCGGCCGCGCTCAACCGATAACCCCGCTCGCCAAACGTGATGATCACCGCCGAGGGCCCTAAAGCATGGAACTCGTCGGCCAAGCGCCCCCAATCATCCCCAATCTCAAACGAACTTCCGTCAGTTGAAACCGCAGCAGGATCGGCCCAGTCGCTCAATAACACGGCTTCGGGTTCATTTAACACCAGGATATCCACGAACGCCAGCATTTGTTCATTCACGATCCGCCGATCAGGAGGAGCCGGATTCAAGACGGTGGTCTTGCCCGACTGGCGGGCACGTTGCAATGCAACCCGAACGGCTTCGACAGGAATTTCCAATTGGGCCACGACCACATCTGCACTTTCGAACAATGAATCGGGGAGCGACCTGATATAATCGGCATCGACACAGGCGTTTGCGCCGGGAGCCACGCCGATCAGGTTACGTCCGCTTTGATCGACCATGATCATGGCGACGCCACTGCGCACACCGGCAACCTGTCTCACGAATCGGAGGTCGATCCCTTCGCGAGCAAGCCCTTGACGGGCCTGAAAGCCGAATTCATCCATCCCGACGGCGCCGACAAATGTGACCTCGGCACCGGTTCGCGCGGCGGCGACGGCTTGATTGGCCCCTTTGCCACCCGCTACTTCAGCGAGATGCTTGCCCAGCACCGTCTGTCCCGCCAGCGGCAACTCGCTCACCGCCAAAACCAGGTCGGTATTGGAACTGCCAAAAACAAGGACCGTGCCCATCGATCAACTCCCACTCATACCTTTACGCTTCGATCGTGATCCGCGGACAAAAATCTCGATTGACCGCGGCACGTTAGTGCCGGTTACGCCGTTCCAATCAGTAAGAAACCAAGGCCAATGCCCTGCGGCTGATCGGGGATTGAACCAATGCATTCCGCTCAAGTCCAATTTTGGCAGCCGGCGAACGCCAAGTGTTTTCCAGGCACGTATTTAGGGAATGGCCGATACTCGTTGATGCCGGGAACGGGTTCGCAGCGCAACAGATACAAGTTCTAAAAGAAATCCGCACTGGTGACGCGCGTGGAAGTCGGTATGTAGCGAATGGTCAAGCCACACCGCCGGCGGTTGGATGTGTTGGCGTTCGAGCCGTGAATCACGTTGGGATGATGCACTGAAACGTCCCCCGCGCGGAGTTCGATATCGACCGCCGCTTGTTCGTCAACCAGCGCCGGATTGATTTGCGATTCCAACACGTTGGCGACGTCTTTGTTCGCATGCATCGGCTGCAACTCCAGATGCTGGGTTCCAGGAACGACTCTCATGCAACCGTTTTCCGAAGTGGAGTCATCGACGGCCAACCACAGTGTGACAACCTCCATCGGCTCGAGCGGCCAATACGAACCGTCCTGGTGCCACAACACGGCTTGCCCATCTCGCGGCGGCTTGCAGATGTAATGCGACGAGAACAGGGCGATATTCGGACCAATAAACTCTTGGGCAACGTCCAACAAGCGATCGTCGCTGACCAAGCGCGCCCAAAACGGGTCGTTCCTCATGAGCGGATGATGAAACTGCTCAGGCCGTAGATGGGGGTTCTTTTCCATCAACCACTCGACGTGGCGGCGGGCCTCGGCAATCAACTCCGAATCCAACACGTTGCGATAGATCGCATACCCGTCGCGATCAAACTGGCATTTGGTTTCGGATAAAAGGGTGTCGTGTTGTGACTTCATGACCTGGCCTAACATTCTTCAATCATACTCACGGTCCGATACGAGCCGTCTCGTTCGATGCGGAGCGTCTTGATTTCAAACCGTTGAAACGACAACTCGATTCTATCAGGAACGCCGTGTATCCGCAGGTGAACCTTGGTCGCCAGGCCGATCGATTCGTGCAGCCGAATGATCAAGGCGTCGGCGCCATGGGCCTTTTTGCAGGCGGTCAGGCGGACCGTTGCGGGCTCAATGCGAATCAAACCAGGAACACTGTGGCTTGTCCCCCATGCAGCCTCAGCGTCGCAATTCTCCTTTGGCCCTTTACCGGAAGTCGGCCGCAAATGGGCATATATTGCAGGAGGCGCATCGAGCCAATCGGCCAATCCGGGAAGTCGGCGGCGCACTACGTCCGGTTCTCCGACAGTGACCAATAGGCGAAACTCGTGCTCTCCCATGTCCATGAATCGGGTCGCCGGCAGGTCATCGAGCAATTGGCCTCGCTCGTGGCAATAGGCTGCGCTGCGCAGTACAGAAAGCTCGACGCGGCCGTCGCGACAATCAATGCCGTGCTGGCCGCTGTTCACAACGCCGATTGCCGCGTCGCCTTGCTGCAAAGCTCCCGACAACATAAAACACCGCCCATGAACATGTTGGCCGCCGTCGTCCGGGCGAACGATGGTTCCACCGGGAATCTCGCATTCCGGTCGGCTTTCACGAAAGACGGTCGGAATCGCCAGCTTGAGTCGATTCTGAGTCTCATTCCACCGGACCAGAAATCTGAACTCCAACACGGGCCAATCACAATAAGCAATCGTCTGTATCAATATCTGGCTCGATGCGTACTGGAAACTCGATTCCGTCACGGTGCGGACAGGACCCCATGAGTCGACCCGCGGCGCGCCGACCGACTCAAAACGACCGACGACGTTGTTGTTTTCCCATTGAGCCGTTCCCCATGAATCCCCCCGGTCGCTCGCCACGATGGGCTCGAGCAAAAAACCTGCCAGGCAATTTTGACCCGATGCCGATTGCAATTGGTCAATCAGCCCGGCTTGGGAATGGAACGAGTGCCGAATGCAGGGTGAATGCTGTTGATTTTCTTTCAAACCCGCGAACCGTTTGACATGAAAGTTCGCCACGCCGACTTCTGGCAAATCGACCATCGCGACCAGTTTCCGCCGCCAACCGTTGAAGGGCAACCGCGCCGCCGGCTGCTCTTCTTGGGCGACGATCTCTTTGCCCGAGTCAGAGTACAGCCGCGTGTGCCAGAGGCCGCTCCACAATGGCCGATAGTCCACCATGAACTCGACTTCCACCGGAACGCGCGTCAACGCCGGACTCGCGTGCGCAACCAACACGGGCAACTCGGCAGCGAATCGATCTCCCGAATTGAGTCCAACCGCCGCGCGAAGTTTCAGTTCGCGGGCCGTTTGCGACACGCGGCCGTACAAGTCGAGCGCGTCCCGTTCGGCGGGTTCCACGCAGGTACCCGGTAGGATGTCGTGAAAGTCGTTGAACAGATGATCTCGCCAAACTGCATCGAGGGGGTCTTCCGGATATTCCTGACCCCGCTGCCACCACGCGGCCGCACAGAGCGCCTCGGCTTGGAGCAATTCGGCCAGACTGGCCCGCGCGCGGCGTTTCAATCGCGAAAGAGATGTGTAGCATCCAGTGAAAACCCGCTGCAGGTCCCCATGGACCATCGGCGCCATGGGGCCATACGGCTGCAGGCTGTCGAGCAGTCGTTCGAGCGTACTGTGAATCACCTCGACGCGCGATTCAGCGGCGATAAACCGATCGATCACTTTGAGGTCTTCGCGAGTCGCGCCGCCCCCATGGTT
>DAOLCX010000355.1:0-4031 GCA_035327685.1 Pirellulaceae bacterium
CGCGCTGTTCGGTTTCCCCCCGCTGGATACCGCGCTCCCAGGTCATCAAGTCGCTGGCTGAATCCACTAGCCAGCATTCGCTGGGTAATCCGTCGCGACCGGCTCGACCACTTTCTTGCTGGTAGTTCTCGATCGACCGGGGCAATTCGGCATGAATGACATAACGAATATTGGATTTGTCAATGCCCATGCCAAAGGCAAGCGTGGCCACGATGGCTTCCACCTCGTTGTGCTCCAGCGACTCCTGGTGCCGAGTCCTTTGCTCGTCGGTCAGCCCTGCATGATAAGGGAGTGTTCTATAACCCAATCGATTTAAGTAGTCGCTGATCTGCACGACACGATTGCGAGAGATGGCGTAAATAATGCCCGCCTGCCCTCGAAACCGATCGATGACTGAGCATATCTGGTTGTAGCCACTGCCGCGACGCTCGACATGGTACGTCAAATTGGGACGATGAAAATCGCCGATAAAGACTGCGGCATCCTTAAGGCCGAGCTGGGCCACAATGTCGTCGCGAACTTGGGGAGTCGCTGTGGCAGTGTAAGCGCCGATCGGAGTGGCAGGAAAATGCTGCTTCAAGCTGGCCAGCATCCGGTATTCGGGACGAAAGTCATGCCCCCAACTGCTAATACAATGCGCTTCATCGACGGCAAAGTAACTTGGTGGATTCCTTTGGAGCCGATCCAGCATGGCCGACGTCAGGAGGCGCTCCGGAGCCACATACAACAGTCGAAGTACACCGCAATGCCATTGGTCGAGCGCAGCCTGTTGGGCTCTGGCTGGAATCGAGCTATTCAGTGCAGCGGCTGAGATTCCTAATGATTGCAGCGCGTCCACCTGATCCTTCATCAGCGATATTAACGGTGAAACCACGACAGCCATCCGTTGCTGAACGACTGCCGGTATTTGAAAGCAAACCGATTTGCCACCACCAGTAGGCAATACAAGAAGCGTATCTCGTTGCTGAAGAGTGGCTTCAATCGCTTCGGCTTGCAGCGGCAAGAACTCCTCGAAGCCCCAAGTCTGCTTGAGGACTTGACTGGCGCCCCGAATATTCACGGCAGATTACCCCCAAAAGGTCGACGTCGGGAGATATTCAATGTAAAATCCCCATCAGCAGCTTATGTCAGTGTTCACACCCTGACAGACCTGTGACAAAGACTGCAAAAACTTGTGAACGGATTCACCAGGACGACTTTAGAACCAAACCGCCCAGGGTTTTTCCGCGTTACGCGTGTGACGAATTCAAGGATTTATGCCACATTCTACCAAACACGATTTGATACTGTACACCATAGGACATTCCAACCACGAATTGGAGAGGTTCCTGGAGCTGCTTCACCAACACCAAATCCAGATTCTGGCTGATGTCCGTTCGCAGCCCTATTCGGCCTATACTCCCCAATTCAATCGCGAATCCCTGCAGTCAGCTTTGGTTGCGGCTGGGCTGAAATACATCTTCATGGGAGATCAACTCGGTGGGCGACCCCACGGCGACGAATTCTACGATCAAGAAGGCCACGTTCTGTACTATCGCGTGGCCCACAGCCCTCATTTCCAGGCAGGAATCCAGCGACTCCTCACAGGCATTCTCGAATACAAAGTGGCCATCATGTGCAGCGAAGAAGACCCCGCAGTATGCCATCGATTCTTGCTTGTCACGCGTGTGATGGATCAGCACCAGGTAGAAATTCGCCACATCCGAGGCGATGGCCGGTTGGAATCCGAGAGCACCGTTTGTGCCACCAGCAAAGACAATCGCCACCAACCATTCTTATTCGCTGACATGGAGCAGGACACGTGGAAATCTTTACGATCGGTTTTACCCAAAGCTCAGCCGAGCGATTTTTCGGCAGACTAAAGCAGGCCAACTTGCGACAACTGATGGACGTGCGGCTGAACAATCGCTCACAGTTGGCCGGGTTCGCTAAACAAGATGATTTGAAGTTTTTTCTCAATGCCATCTGCGATATGGAATATCGTCACGAACCGCTGTTGGCGCCAACTCAAGACATTTTGGACGCCTACAAGAAAAACGGAGGCGAGTGGTCGATTTATGAACAGCAATTCATGGCGTTGATGCAAGAACGTAGAATTGAAACGCACCTCAGCCCAAGTGACTTTGCGGAACCAACCGTGTTGCTTTGCAGTGAAGCCACTGCCGAGAATTGTCACCGCCGGCTGATTGTGGAATACCTTCAACAACACTGGCCAGACGTAAAGGCGGTACATTTGTAATTGGAATGGCGCGACTCGCCAAGACGTGCACGGTCAATGATCATTGTTCATTCTAAACCAACACCTAATTGGTCAAGATGCAGTTGCTCATCAATCACTTGACTCGGATGCAACCCGGCTGGATCTGTACGGCGGGAATTGACCTGAAGACAGGCCGACACATTCGCCCTTTGGATGGGAATGGCTTGCCCAACACTCTGCTCGACCGAAACGGTGGTCCTTTGCAACTTGGAGTTGTCGTCAACTTAGGGCCGTCAGAATTTTGCGGTACTGTACCCGAAATCGAAGACCGCAAATTCCAAATCCAGAATCTGACAGTCGTCCACCGACTTTCCGCTGAAGAATTGTTTCGGGAGTGCGAGAAAGTGGCCCAGTCATCCCTCCGCGCAGTCTTTAGCGACGATTTAGAATGGCTATTTCAAGACCTCGGCAGTCGAGCAGAGCACCATGATATGAACGCGCAGCGATCCTGGGGAACTGCTGCCATCGCGCAACATCGCGGTATCCGTTCACTCGGATGCTATTGGGCTCAGTCGGCGCAACTGAAAATCATCGTGAAAGAAGGCCGGCCACGTGTCCGACTGCGATTCGTCGAGGGCGACCTGGGGTTCGACGTACCGGTGACCGACTATCGACTATTTCTCACGGATCAGGTCACTCCCGACGAACCGGCGATTGCCGAGTTCAACGCGAACATCGCAAACCAAACGAGAACCCTGGTGGCCATCGGCCTTTCACGAGCCTACCGCCATTCGGACAATCAACCAGCTCGCCACTGGCTCCAGGTTAACAATATTCTGACGGTAAGTTAGCCCGTTTAGCCGGACTGCGCTCTGCCCCCGGTTCCCCACGAAAAGCAATGAGCCGCTAGCAACCACCGGCCATTCCCTTCGACATGGCCAATAAGGTCCAAGAACCTTGCCGAAAAGGGACACCCAAAAAAGTTACTCGGCCAGGCCATAGGTGTGTCCCCCTTGAGGTTCACCTGCAAAAGTTGGATGTCCCCTTTTGGGTGTGCCGTCAAAATCGGCAAAGTTTATCAAACCGGCAAAGCCTATTTTGCCGATGAAAATCCAAGACGCCATATTTGAACGCGGCGGAACCCTGGCTCCGTCGCGATTTTGATACACGGACGGCCTTGTGACGTGATTGCTGAAACTGGCAAACACACTTAGGCAAGGCTAGGAGTGATGTCTGTTACCTGCGGCCAGAGGGCGAGAACTCGCCCAAATGTCCGCAAAAGGGGGGGGAAATGTCGGCGCGATGCCTTGTAATTGGATTATGCCTGTCCTTTTTAGGTGGGTTCGGGTGGGGGCAGGATAGGGTGCCGGCGATCTGGACGCCGCTGGGGAGTGCCAGCGTTGACCAAGAAGGCGAGTGCTGGTTCCGAAAACAGTTTACGTTGGTTCGCCCTGAACGCGGCGAACTGCAATGGCACGCCAGTGGCCAAACATCCGTTTACATCAATGGACATCCGGTTCGCGCGGCCGAAGGCAGTGATGCAGGAATATTTTCTGCACCCGTGACTCGGCTATTGAAACCGGGCGTCAATTTAATTTCCGTACATGTCGCGAATGGGCAGGTTCCACATCATCTGGCCATGAAGCTGCGTATCAAGGAAGTCAACGAAACGTCGTGGCGCGCGCTGGTCACGGATTCATCGTGGATGACTCACAAAGCGCCTGGTGATGGCTGGCATCAGCTTGGCCATCCCGATTTGAGTTGGGCTCGAGCCAGAAGTATCCGTTTGGCTTCGAATGCTGATATAGGGGGCGCCAATTCCGAGTTGCCG
>DAOLCX010000356.1:0-4031 GCA_035327685.1 Pirellulaceae bacterium
CCCACGACCAGCGGTTTACAAAACCGCTGCTCTACCAACTGAGCTACGCTGGCGAGATCCGTTGGAAAACCGACCAATATACGAAATTCCTTGCCGCTCGCAATATGAACTGACGCCCCAAATCCACTTCAGGTTCGCAATTGGCGTTGACGACCTCGCGCCGCGTTCATTAAAACTTGCTCCCTTGACCGAATCGATTCATCAGGTGCGACACATCGCCCCATCGAATCGCTCGGCCAATGGACCGTCTTTCGCCAGGAACGGCAGTTCCCTGTGGATTGAATCGATGAAGACGGTGAGCCGCGAAAACCCATGGCTTGATTTGAGGCGACAAGGATGAATCGGATTCAAATTCGCCCGGCGACGGGCTCTGTGGAACTCAAAGCTTCTGACCTTCAACCTGCCAAACCCTCCCATCGGCCAACAATCACCAGCAATGCACTGCCCGCCAAACGCGCCGCTGATCATCCCACGCTGTTCATTCCGCAATACTACGAGAAACACTACCGCTATCCATTGATCGTTTGGCTCCATTCGCATGGCGCGGATGCCTCCCAAATGCTTCGGGTCATGGCCAAGCTCAGCTTGCGCAATTACGTCGGTGTCGCGGTCCACGGACTCCCTGCGCGATTCGATGGCCATTTGTGTTGGCCCGAGTCCTCGCGAGAAATCGCCTTGGCAGCAGAACGCGTGTCCAACGCGATCGACTACGCCCGCTCCAAAACCACGATCGCCGACCACCGCATCATCCTGGCAGGGCAAGCCGATGGCGGCACCATGGCCTTCCGTTTGGCTTTCGCCTGGCCACAAGTTATTGCCGCCGCCGCTTCGTTTAATGGACCACTGCCAGTGGGCCAGGCTCCTCTTTCACGATGGCAAAACTGCCGTCAAATTCCTCTCTTCTGGAGTCATGCCCGGTACTCTGCCGATTTCTCAGAAACCGAGATGTGTGAACAACTGAAACTGCTCCACTCGGCGGGATTCAATCTGACTTTAAGGCAATATCCAACGAGTGACGAATTGCCCGCCAAGTCCTTGCGAGATGCCAACGCCTGGATTATGGAAATGATCGAAACGTCAGTGTCTTGAGTGTGCTCTTGGCTCAGCCACTGTCTCAGGTCGGCTCTGCAGCGGTGCGGGCGCCAGGCATCCAGACGCATAATCCCACCCCCAAGAAATACAACACTGTTAATGGTGCGGCCAACAAAATCATGCTGATCGGCTCGGCGGGCGTCAGCAACATCGCGATTACAAAGATGACCATCACGGCAATGCGCCATTTCGACAAGTACTGCTGCACGCTGAGAATGCCTAACCGAAACAAAAACAACATGACCAACGGCAATTGAAAGGCAATCCCAAAACCGAGTGGCAAGAACAGCACAAAACTGAGCCATTCGTTAATGCGCGGCTGCAAAGCGATCCCCATCTTAGCGTTGAAACTGAAAAGAAATGTCAACACAGGATCGAACACGAAGAAAAAAGCTACGCCAATCCCACTTAGAAACAACAACAAGCTCACGGGCAAGTAAATGTGGACGTACCGCTTTTCTTGCGGATACAGTCCGGCGGCGACAAACGACCACAACTGATAAAAAACCCAGGGACTACTCAAAAATACACCGGCAATCAGCGCAGCTTTCATCCAGATCATAAATCCATCTGTGGCCGCCAACGACTGGGGCCGCACGTCGAGCTCCGACCAAATCTCCAAGGGGACCATCGTTTTCCGCATCTTGGAAAACTCTTCGGCAAACGTCCCGGCCAGCAGCAGCTCATTCAGCCCACGCTGTGATTCAGGTGTCGGGTGTTGGCGGTGTTTATCTAGCAGGTCCGCCAATTGCCGATCCTTGCTGATTCCGAACATAAAGTTGAAAAACCAGTGGGGATCGCGCAGCAAATCGCCAAAGGCCTCTTCGTTGAACAACTCGGAACGGTCGCAGACCCGATTTAACGCCGCGGCCACCAACCGCACATCTTGGGTCGCTGGTGTCATTGCACTGGCGACACGTTGAACCGCCGCAAAGTCGTCTTCCGTCAAGGCCTGCGTGATCAACCGAATGCGCGCACCCTGATCACCGGTTTCCGACGGAGCTACCAGTTGGCGGCAAATTCTCAAAATGGCATCGGGCCCCAATTGCTGGGCAAATCGCATGGGCTGCCAAGATACGCTCGCGCCCGATTGTTCCAGGTACGGTTCAATCGCCGCCAGCAGTTGTTCGGGGTCCACCATCACAGTCTGCGGCGCACGCGAGTCTTCGCTGAGCCATCGCTTCAGATCGGGGGAAAGCCAACCGCGATCTTGGGCCAATCGTTTGACGGCCAACCCTTGCTCGTATTTGCGCAAAGCCCGATCAAGCGGCCGTGTCAAAAACTCGACCACCGACGTGGCAATGAAGAAACCGATGGCCGTACCAACGGCCAGACCAATCACGGCTCGAACCAGGACCCGGCGCAACTCCTCCAAATGCTCGCCGAACGACATGCGAGTCGATTCAAACAGGTCGTCGTTGGGCCGGGAATATCCGGCCCTCTGCCTGGGAACGCGTTCGGCCATCATCAAGACATCTCAGTTGCAACTGGTAACATTTTCCGGCAATTGTAGGGCTAAACCGATCTGACCAAAACGGGCCGATGGGAATCGCTTTTGCGCAATGATTGACCTATTTGGGAGTGGCAGTCAGGTCAGGCCGCGGCTTCCCGGCGATTCGCCACCTTCCGATCGCCAGGATGACGACGGTTCCTACCACGGCCAGCGACAATACCAAGAACGACACCCAGGCTTGAGTATATGGACTGAACCACAAGATCACCGCGCTGGCCGTTGCGCTGATCCACATGGCCGACAGGGCAATCACTCGCGCCCGCATCGGCATCTGACCTGGGTTGTCTAAATAAGCGTGGAATTTTGAAAAGAAGCGGTGGCGGACAAGCTTTTGCTCCAAATATGGGGAACTGCGTGTGAAAAGATAACAGGCCATCATCAAAAAAATCGTGGTCGGCATCCCCGGCAAGATCGCCCCCAAATAGGCAAGTCCCACACAGCCAACCCCCGCCGAAGCAAATACCCAGCGCCTGATTGCACTGATAGGATTCGATCTGCCAACTTCAATATCCGACATGGGGTCACTCCAAACCCACTACTTCGAAGCCAGGTCGGTATTGTTTCGTCAGAAATGGTTCGGCTTCACTCGTATTTGTGACTGCCATGCGATCGGCGTCCCATTCAATGGACTGTCCTGTACGAAAGGCGACAATGCCTAGTAATACTGCTTCGGTTAACGCCCCCGCATATTCAAAATTACATGTGGTCGGACTGCCGGTCTTGCAAGCTTCTACCCATTCATTCCAATGGCCAGCCGATGGCGGAATGCTTGGCTGTGGCGGTTCAAAATCCGCGAATCGATCGTGTGGCAACAATTGACGGCGTCCGTAATCAGCAACTAGCATCCCCTGACTCCCCACGAACAGAACACCCAACCCCCACTGGCTGAGTGGTTCCCCGTTCCGATCCATCGTCTCTTGAACGACGTCAAAATGAGCTCCACCGTCGGACCAATGCAACTTGATCGCGCCCCCTCCGTGCCGGGGGAAATCGTAGGTTGCTTTGGTCCAAGCCGGAGCGCCGTCTGGGTGCCGTTCGGGCCCTTCACACGTGACGCGACTGGGGTATCGCAATTCCAGCGCCCAAAACGGCAAGTCCATAATATGGCAAGCCATATCTCCAAACGTCCCGGATCCATACTCCCAAAACCGCCGCCAATTGGCCGGATGGAGGTTGTCGTAATACGGCCGAGTCGCAGCAGGTCCCAACCACAAATCCCAATCGATGTAGGCCGGTGGTGCTTGGCTCACCCCAAATCGACCATCCGACCAGCCTTTGTTACACCAGGTATAAACACTGTGGACTTCTCCGATGGCTCCCGAGCGGACCAGTTCGACCACACGGCGATAATGGTCCGAGGCATGAATTTGCGTTCCCATCTGGGTGGCAAGCCGGTCCGTTTTGGCCAGCCGCGTCAACGCGCGGG
>DAOLCX010000357.1:0-4015 GCA_035327685.1 Pirellulaceae bacterium
CCCCGCGGGGCGCAGCAAAGAAGATTTTAAGGGGATGCGCCGTTGGTTTGGGGGGGTTCCGAGTTGGGAAAACAAAAGGTACTTTTAATTTCGGGGGGGATCCAAAACACCCCTTTAAGGGAAAGGACCCGCCGTGATTTTGGCAAAGTAACTAGTTGTCCCAGAGCGGATTTGGCCCTGTGCTGACAGGGGAAGACCCCGTTTAAACCAAGATTGAAATGTGGAGTTGACATGCCGTCAGCCGACGCAAATAGCCAGTTGAACGCCCCCCCCAAGACGCCCATTACAGACGCTCTGATCGAGCGCGGCTATCATGCGGCGATTCGCAAAGCCAAACAGTTTTGCCACCCTTTGACGTGGAGCATTTTCAATTTGCCCGGCGATCAACAACGCGGATTGATGGCGTGGTTCGCCCATCTCGCCACGGCCTGGGACATCATGCATCGGCGCGAGAAACCACGGATCACTGAAGACTCCGCCGACGCGCTGCGCGTCGAATTGGATGACGGATTCTCCGGCAAATGTGCGTTTCCCGTAACCGCCGCTGTGGTGGACACCGTCAACCGTTTCCATGTCCCCAAACAATACCTGTTCGAAGTGCTGCACGGCGCTGATTTGGTCTATCGCTTCCCACAAACACAGACATATGAGCAACTATTGCCGATACTTGCCAAATTGGGAGGCGGTACTGCGTGTGGAGCCCTCGTGATCTTGGGTGCCAAACCCGGTTTCGAAATTCCAGCCATTCGGTTTGGCCAAGCGCTGCTGTTGAGTTATTGGTTGATTCAACTTGATAGCGACTTACTTGCTCGTCGTTACCGCTTGGCTCAACACGATTTTGCCGAGTGTCAACTACCACTCAATGAGTTGACCAGCGACAATCAAGGGCAAGCGCTCGGATATTTTGCCCGATTGTATGGTCAGCGGATTGAACATCTGTTTCAAGAATCACAAAGCTTGGGAGATTATCTGGAATTCGACGCGCTGCGAAGCATCACGGCTTTGGTCGATGTCGTCTGGGAAACAGTAGTTCAAATCATGTTGGATCCATTCCGCTTAATGGACCATCGCCCATTAGTGACCCGTTTCCCGCATTTTCGCAAACAGAAATGGAAATTCTATTTGGGAATCGAGCCTGCCCAGCCGTTCATCTCGAATCACCACGCCGCTCACTGAACGGGAGTGCGCCTTTCGATTGCCTCTATCAAAATGGGCGTGTGCAACCAAGGCAGTGAGGTGCCTTTCTCAGGTCCAAAACAGGACGAAGCCCTACGGATAGCATGTATCTGACCTAAATCAGACTCCCGACGCCTTACCGCTCAGATCGTTCGATCGCGTTGCAATTGAGATAGATTTAGGCCTTTCTTCTGCCAGGACATGCTCACCCAACTGGAACGAGTCACGGTCGCGACTTTTTGGCGATAGCATTAGGTTCCGTTTCATTCCACGGTATTGGAAAGTCTCATGAGCGTTTGAGAGCCTCCGTTTCGATTTGTGCATGATCAGATTCACGGGCCTTACCGCCGATGGCGTCACGAACTCACATTCGAGGAAACGCCCTACGGAACCTTGTGCCGGAACCTGGTGGACTGTTCGTTTGGGGTGGCCGTTGGGCTGAAGCCTGGTTTGTGCGCAATAACCTCGTCCGCACCTACACCTACCGACAAGCCAAACTTCGCGAGCCCACAAAAGGGGACACCCAATTTCTCAATAGAAACAACATTTCCCAGTCTTTCCATATCTCCCAGCTTTACTATTTTGCGATTTTTGACATTCCGTCTAGATGCTCCAGAAAGTGGTGTGTCCCCGTTTATCCCCATTTAGGTGGTTCCAGAGAGTGGTGTGTCCCCGTTTGTTCCGGGTTATTTGAGGTCTTTGGAAATGTTGGGTGTCCCTTTTGACCTTTTGAGATCAGTCGAGGATGAAGGCGGAGTCGGCGGGGCGGAGGGGACGATTTAGCCATAAAGGGCGGCGCAGGTTTCCTGGTCCGGGGGCCGGACGTGCGAGGTTCAACCAGCGGTGATAGACTTCCATCGATTTCTTCGAATCGACTTCCACGTCGCCATATTGATCCCCTGCCCTGGCTGGTTCCACTCGGACCTTTTGATGCCAGCAGTGCATTCCGCTGATCGGGTCAGGTTGGACAGGGAAAGTCAGATTTTGATGGACACCGCCGTCCTGCCAGAAAATACGGGCGGTGTCCGGGTCATCGCTCGAAAAGGGCTGTGTCCCCTGTTTGTGTCGCAGCTTCCAAATACCGTCGCGCACTTCGATATCAACCAGATTGGTCGCCCACCGGTTGGCCGCTGGGTCCTGACTCCGCCGCCAACGCCCCAGGTGGTGGGAGCACGCAATCAATCCAGGCTTGATCGCCTCAGTGACCCACACGCGATCCACAAAGTAGCCGATCTCTGTGGTCACTCGCACCAATGAATCAGGGGCGATCCCCAACTGCTGAGCGTCACTGGTGTGCATCCAAATGGGGTTCCGGTTAGATATTTCAGCCAACCAATTGGCGTTGCCGCTGCGCGAGTGAATCAATGTGGGTAAACGAAACGTCGGCATCAACACAAACTCGTTCTGCGCCCGGTCAATCTGGTCCGGATGAATGTGAGACTTGATGTAGGTCGGTGTGGCATACTCGGGCCACGACCAATCGACCATGGTTTCCGAAAACAACTCTTGTTTCCGCGAGGGCGATAAGAAACCGACGCAAGGTTGGCCATCAACCATGACCCCCACGATCTTTCCTTTGGCCATGATCACGCCCGTCACGGGGTCGATCTGAGCGTCTTGCAATTGTTCGTCCGTCAGCCGCTGTTTGTGTTTTTCGTAGGCGTGTTCTTCGACCAGAAAAGCCCCATAACGCCGCATGTAATCGAGTGGTGAAAGGTTTTCAGCCGCTGCTCGTTCGGGAAGTCCGGGGACCCGTTCAAACACAAACTGATAATACTCATCAATCGTGATCTTTTCGCCCGAACGGTACGGTGAAATGAAATGTTTTCGAATTCCCAAATCGCCTTGTGGGTCGATTCGCCATGACAATTCGATCCAAAACTCGTCTTCTTCCCAGACCTGGCCCGGATTGGCCTGATAAGTGAACTCGACTGGCCGCCCGTTGCGGCGCGCAATTTCGCGCAAGATCGGTTGACGAAACGCGATCCAACGGCCGCTATCCGTTTCGTAGCTATTGAAATCATGGCGTTCGCTGGCATGCCCCATGGGCAATACATAGTCGGCAAAGTACGCGGTCTCATTCCAGGTCGGCGTCAACGCCACATGCAGGCCGATTTTTTCCGGATCGCTCAGTACTTCGATCCAACTAAAACCATCCGGATAACTCCACACCGGATTAAACACGCGAGTGAAATAAACCTCCAATCGCCCGCGCCCTTCTTTGAGGAAATGCGGCAACAGGAAACTCATTTCGTAGTGCGCCAACGGGTACTCGCGCGGAAAATGCAATTCATTCCAGAATTTGTGTGCGGGCGGCTGATCGAACAGGTGAGGCTTCACTTTGTTCCAACCACTTGGCCCAGTCCCTCCCGGCGTCCCCACACTCCCCGTGAGAACATTCAAAAAGTGCAAACAGCGAGCGACGGCCCAACCGCCGAGATTGCCACTTGCCGCACTCCGCCAATTGTGAGTCGCCAATCTCGTACCGGCACGACCAATCTCGCGCGCAATTTGGTCGATGGTTTCCGCGGGAATTCCCGATTCTGTCTCGGCAAATTCGGGGGTATAGTCGGCGTACTCGTCCGTGAGAACCCCGATGAACGCCTCGAAAGTGAGCGGACCGTGCGGCTGTTTGTGTTGGAGATAGGCCCGCCAGTTGACCCAGTGTTCCATGAAATGACGGTGGTAAAGGTGATGGCGAAGCAACTCCGCAGCGATCGCCAATAATACAGCGGCTTCACTTCCAGGTTGCGTCGGCAACCAATAGTCGGCCACGCTGGCCGTATTCGACAGCCGCGGGTCCATCACGCACAGTTTGGCCCCACGCAATTTACCTTCC